>JAYUMN010000134.1:0-20757 GCA_043762595.1 Frankiales bacterium | reverse complement strand
CGGCGTGGCCGCCCATCCCCAAGGTGCAGTCGACGACCACGGCATCCGGGGTGGTGAGCGCGGGGCCGAGCAAGCCGACACAACGCTCGAGCATGACCGGCAGGTGCGCCGGCGGCGGCAGGTCGGGCACCTCAACCAAGCAACGCAAGAGCGGCCTGGGCGGCGGCAACGCCGACCGTGACAGCGAGAGACAGGCCCAGCAACAGCAGGCTGTCCCGGAATTCGGCAGCCACGCTCTGCTGGGGTGCTCTCGGAGGCCGGGCCTTGCCGGTGATGACGCTGTCCATCTCGACCCTTCCTCTGCTGTCGCCGTCGGCTCGCGGCCCGGTGGCGTCTGGTGCTGGCTGGCGGGTTCCGTGCTCCCAGGTCCCCGCCCGCTCCCCCGCCTGGCACCGGGGAAGGTGCGCCAGGAGGCGGAGCGGTCGGAGACCTCGGCGCACGGGCGCCCGCCATCACGACCCGATCAGCTGGGGCTCCTCATCCTGGTCGGCGAAAGCCGACTCCTGCGCTGCCTCGTGGACGGTCCAGGTGACGGCATCCCATACCTCCAGGTGGGTGTTGACGCCGATCACCGCGCAGTCCCTGGTCAGTCCGGCGTAGGTCCGCAAACCCGGCGGCACGATGATCCGCCCCTGGGCGTCGGGTTCTTGGTCGTATGCGCTCGCGAACAGGACCCGGTTGAACTCCCGGGCCACCTTCGTGTTCGGCGCTGCCTGCGTTCGCGCAGCAGCCCGGGCCTCGAAGTCGCTCCGCGGGAACACGAACAGGCAGTGCTCCTGACCCTTGGTCACCACCACCCCCCCCGCCAGGTCGCCCCGAAACTTGGCCGGCAAGATCAACCGGCCCTTCTCATCCAATTTCGGGCTGTACGTGCCGAGGAACACGGCCCGCCCTCCCCGGCTGAGCCGACTGCCCTTGCCGGTCCCCACCTTACTCCACTTCCCTCCCCCGTCAACGATATCCAGCCTCTTCCTCGGGTCTGGTCACCACGATCAACGAGTGGGCAGGGTGCGACCCGTCGGCCCGGCAGCCTTGCGGCGGTGCCTCGCTGGCGGCCCAGCAGCTCCGACCACTGGCCACTTCCCCACTTCCCATGGCCACTTTGCTGCGGGTATGCCGGTGATGTGCTTGTCACACGACGCGGGAAGCGTCGCGCCGGGCCGGGCCGGGCCATGGAACCTCGTACGCCGGGGCGGTGCGTCCGAGCAGCTCGGACCGGGAACGCAGCTCCACCACGGGACGTCCTACCGGGAGGCATCCCTGACAAGGGTGCTGCGGGCGGCTGCGGGTGTCAGACTCCGAGGGCACGCCCCGACGTCCAGGAGGACCGCCAGGTGGTACGCCGCCAGCTCAGCGACACGGCGCCAGCCGGACTCGACGATCTTGCTGAGTCGGCGGCGCGGATCACCGGCAACATCGAGCAGGTCATCGAAGGCAAGCCCGACGTGGTCCGCCTGGCGCTGGTGGTCCTGCTCGCCGAGGGTCATCTGCTGATCGAGGACGTCCCGGGTGTCGGCAAGACGATGCTGGCAAAGGCGCTCGCCCGGTCCATCGACTGCTCGGTACGGCGGATCCAGTTCACCCCCGATCTACTGCCGTCCGATGTGACCGGCGTCAGCGTCTACGACCAGACCACCCGCGAGTTCGAATTCAAGCCGGGTGCGGTTTTTGCCAACCTCGTCGTCGGTGACGAGATCAATCGCGCCTCGCCGAAGACCCAGTCCGCGCTGCTCGAGGCGATGGAGGAACGGCAGGTGACCGTCGACGGGACGACGTACGTCCTGGAGGCCCCATTCATGGTCATCGCAACGCAGAACCCGATCGAGATGGAGGGCACGTATCCGCTGCCCGAGGCGCAGCGCGACCGCTTCACCGCGCGCGTGTCGATGGGGTATCCGTCGGCACAGGCCGAGCTGGACATGCTCGACACGCACGGCGGTCCGGCCGCGTTGGACGACCTCGAACCGGTTGCCGACGCGGTCGAGGTGCGCAAGCTGATCGACGTCGTGCGGGGCATCCACGTCTCGGACGAGGTCAAGCGGTACGTCGTCGACCTGGCCACCGCGACCCGTCAGGCCCCCGAACTGCGCCTCGGCGCCTCGCCACGGGCCTCGCTGCAACTGCTGCGGGCGTCCCGGGCGTACGCCGGGCTGCAGGGTCGCGACTACGTCCGGCCGGACGACGTGCAGGATCTCGCCGGCGCGGTGCTGGCCCACCGCCTGCTGCCGACAGCCGAGGCGCAGGTGTCGCGGCGTACCCCAGAAGCCGTCGTCGGCGATTTGGTCGCCCGCGTGCCATTGCCCGACGCGGCTGCCTCCCGGCGGCGGTGACCGGCGTGCGGGCGGCGCTCGAGGGGCTGACGACCCGGGGCCGGTGCCTGCTCTGCGCCGGCCTCGCGCTCGTCGCCTGCGCCGTCCTGCTGGGCCAGCGCGACCTGCTGCGGGCCGCAATCTTCCTGGTCGTCCTGCCGATCGCAGCGGTCGTCATCGTGGCCCGGACCCGCTACCGGTTGGCCTGCTCGCGGTCGCTCGACCCGCCACGGGTCGAGGCCGGTGTGCCATCGACGGTGCGACTGCGTCTGGACAACGTGTCCCGCCTGCCCAGCGGGGTGCTTCTGATGGAGGACGCGCTGCCCTACGTCCTGGGTGGCCGCCCCCGCTTCGTGCTGGACCGGGTCGAGCCCAAGGGGGTGCGCGAGGTCACCTACCCGGTCCGGGCCGAGGTGCGCGGTCGCTACCGCGTCGGCCCGCTGTCGGTGCGGCTCACCGACCCGTTCGGGCTTTGTGAGTTGACCCGGTCGTTCGCATCCACCGACGAACTCGTCGTCACACCGGTCATCAGCCCGTTGCCGTCTGTGCGCCTCGGTGGCGACTGGGCCGGCGGCGGCGACAGCGTGGCCCGCTCGGTCGCGGTGTCCGGCAGCGACGACGCCGCCACCAGGGAGTACCGGCACGGCGACGACCTGCGCAAGGTGCACTGGCGCTCGACCGCGCGGGTCGGCGAGCTGATGGTCCGCCGGGAGGAACAGCCGTTCCAGAGCCGGGCCACCTTGCTGCTCGACAGCCGCGCCCACGCGCATCGCGGTGACGGCCCCGGCTCGTCGTTCGAATGGGCGGTCAGCGCCGTGGCCAGCATCGGGGTGTCGCTGGCCCGCAGCGGCTTCGCCCTGCGGGTGCTCGACGACAGCGGCCTGGACCTCGTGCCCGGCGGCCCGCCGGTCACCGAGGGGATCCTGCTCGACGCCCTCGCCGCCGCGCAGCCCAGCACCTTTAGTAGCCTCGAACCAGCAGCCGAACGGCTGCGCCGTGGCGGTGTCCACGGGGTCCTCGTCGCGGTCCTGGGCCTGCTCCGCCCCGATGACGCCGAGCGGCTCGCCCGGCTCCGGCACGGGACGGGGACGTGTGTCGCGGTCCTGATCGACAGCCCGACGTGGGCCGCCGGCGGCCGATCCGCTCACGGCGGCGGATCCGCCGATCCCATCGATTCGTACGCCGCATCGGTGCACCTGCTGGTCGCAGCCGGCTGGCGGGTCCTGCGGGTCGGTCACGGCACGACGCTCGCCTCGGTCTGGCCGCTCGCGGGCGGCCGGGCATCGTCGCAACGGCCGACCAGCGGGGCACTGGGTGTGAGCGGGGCGCCGGCGTGAGCGCCCGGGAACGGCTCACCCTGGCGGCAGGTCTCGCCGTCGCCCTAACGAGCGCCGCCCTGACGCCGGTTTTCGACGACCTCGGCTGGGCGCCCCGGGTGTTCGGGGCGGTCATCGTCGTGGCTCTGACCGGCCTCGCGGCTCGGCGCCTGGAGGTCCCGACGGCGCTGCAGCCGGCCATCGGCCTGCTCGCGCTCGGCTACTACCTGTGCGCCGCCTTCGTCGGCGGCACGCTGCGACTCGGCCTGATCCCAGCGGGGGCGAGCCTGCACGCCTTGCTGCAGGTGGCCCGCGAGGGGCGCCTGGACGTGACCCGGTTCGGGCCACCGGTGCCGACGCACACCGGCATGGTCCTGCTAGCCGCCGCTGGCGTCGGCGCGGTAGCGCTCGTGGTCGATCTGCTCGCGGTCGTGCTGTCCCGGGCGGCCGTCGCGGGGCTGCCGCTGCTGCTGCTGTTCGCTATCCCGTCTGCCCTGGTGCCGGGCGGCTTGGGCTGGCTGCCGTTCTCACTCGGAGCCGCGGGCTGGCTGGGTTTGCTGCTCGTCGAGGGTGGCGACCGCGTCGGCCGGTGGGGTGCCCCCCTCGCGGCAGCGCTGCCTACCAACCGTTCGGCGGTCGACGACGACACCAGCCTGGGTCGGGTGGGCCGGCGGATCGGCGCCGCCGCGCTGTCCCTCGCCGTCGTCGTCCCCGCGCTGCTGCCCGGCTTGGACGGCCGGCTGCTCGGTGGCGGCAGCGGTACAGGGCCCGGCGCCGGCGGCGGGTCGCGGACTGCTACGACGTACAACCCGATCACCCGACTGCACGCCGAGCTGACCCTGCCTACCCCCCGCCAACTGCTCGCCTACACCACCGACGATCCGCAGCCGGACTATCTGCGGATGACCACCCTGGACACCTACGACGGGCAAGGCTGGTCGGCGGCCAAGCTCGAGGGTGACCGGCAGCAGTCCAAGATCGGGCTCATCCCGGCCGGCGTCGGCGACAACCGGGGCGCCATTCACCGCGATGTCACGATGCGGATCGCCATCGATACCCTCGACGTCCATTGGTTGCCGGTCCCGTTCGGCCCGCGGGCCGTCAAGGTCAACGGCAGCTGGCTGTGGGACCCCGGCAGCGAAACCGTCTTCTCCGCCACCCGCAGCACCCACGGCCTGAAGGCGTACACCGTCCGGGCGAGCCGGGTCTTGCCGGCCCGCGCCACGTTGACCACCGCCATCGACACCGACAGCGCGGTCGTCCGCCGTTACGGCGGCTCGCTCGAGGTGGTCCCCTACGTTCAGACGCTGACCAACTCGGTGATCGGCGGGGCGGTTTCGTCCTACGACCGGGCGCTCGCTATCCAGCGCTATTTCCGGACCGCGGCAAACGGGTTTCGCTATGACCTGACCAGCAGCAATCCGACCCGCGACGACCCTGACCCGCTGTCGTCATTCCTGCACGGCAAACGCGGTTTCTGCGAGCAGTACGCGACCGCGATGGCGGTCATGCTGCGCCAGGCCGGTGTGCCGTCCCGGGTCGCCGTCGGCTTCACCCCGGGGACCAAATTGGCCGGTCGGAACATCTATCAAGTGACGACCAGCGACGCGCACGCCTGGCCTGAGGCCTGGTTCGCCGGGCTGGGCTGGATCCGGTTCGAGCCGACGCCTTCGCTCGCCCGGACCGTCGTCCCAGACTATTCGCTGCTCTCCACCGATCCCGGTGGCCAGGTGGCACCGCCGCTCCCCGCGACCGGTCAGGCTCCCGGCGCCAGCAGCGCCCCAAACGGCAGGTCCCCCGACAAGCTGCTGGGCAACGGTGCCGACGCGCCCGCTGGAGGCGCGGCCACGGGGCCGGGTTCCGGCGGCCAGCTCGGCGTGCCGACCTCCCTGTTCGTGCTCGCGTTGATCGCGCTGCTGGCCGCGCTGCCCGCGCTCACCCATGCCGTACGCCGGCGCCGACGCTGGCATACCGGTGGACCGCTCGTGGCCTGGCGGCAGGTGCAGGACGATGCGACCGACGTGCGGCATCGGTGGCGCGCCGCCGACTCCCCGCGGGCGGCCGCGGCCGGGTTGCTCGCGGCGCGCGTGCTGCCCCGGGACGCATCGGCGGCCCTCACCCGGATCGCCGTCGCGACCGAGCTGGCGCGCTATGCCCGGCCGGGGGCGGTCGACGAGGTGAACCACATGCTCGAAGCCGACACCCGGGAGGTCCGCGCCGCGCTCCTGGCGGGCACCAGCGGCCGGACCCGGTGGCAGGCTCGCCTGCTCCCGGCCTCGACGTTGGCCTGGGCGTCTTCGACTGTGGGGTCCGCCGTCGCGGATCTGCTCGACCGCACCGACGCGATCACCGCAGCGGTCCGCCGACGCCTACGAAGGCACCCGGCCTGAGATCATCGGGCTGGGTAGCAACGGCGCCCAGCGGCACCCTGCCGACCCGGCCGGCGAGGGTCGGGTCTCCCAGCGTTTGACCGGGACGACCGTCCCGGTCAGCAGTCTGCGAAGGAGCTCATCACGACGCGAGGTCCGCCGGGCCCGCGACCACCGCCCGACCACCGGCCATCAGTGAGCCGGTGATCACCTCTAGGAGGTTCCGCGTAGCCCTGGACGTCGGCCGCTCGGCGGTCGAACCCGACTGGTAATCGGATGCTGCTGACCGGGGGCCCGGCCGGGCTATCGGCCGCGCTCGTCCCAGCGGCGCTTCCAGCGCTCCTCGAGCCGATCGCGCAGCGAGCCACCATGTTGGGCTGCCTTACCGGGCCTGCTCGGCCTGCTGGGCTTCGTGCTCCGCTTGGCTGCCCGGTCGGTGCGGCCGGGGTCGTTGCCGCCCGCACGCAGCGTCGGGGCCGAGCTCCCACCGAGGCGCCTCCAGGCCGACAACGCCATCAACAGGGCAGCGAGCATGACCACGAACCCGGCCACACCGACGACGAGGTTGGTCGCGACGCCGGTCAGGAGCAGCACGAAACCGATGGCCAGAACGAACGCGGCCCGCCGCAGCCGCCGCCGCATATGGGTGCGTAGATCGGTCGACCGCACGGTCGAGGCGAACTTCGGGTCCTCCGCGTACAGGGCGCGCTCGATCTGGTCGAGCAGTCGCTGCTCGTGCTCAGAGAGCGGCACGGCGCTGCCTCCCAGAGGTGACGTCACGCGGAACGCAATGCCCGGCGCCCGGCAGACCCGGGCCACCTCATGAGGATACGAGTCCAAAGCCCGCTCGTCACGACGAGTCTTAAGGCCGGTGCCGCGACGACTCGGGGTCCACCAGCACCGCGGGCCGCACGACCCCCGCACCGAACCTCCGGGATGCCTTGTCGACGGCTTGCTCAGCCTCCCGCCAGCCGCTGTCACGGGCACCGAGGACCAATTGCCTCGGCTGCCCGCCGGCCGCGGCGATGCCCTCCACCCGGACGCCGACCAGGCGCAGCCGGGCGCGCTCGAGCCCCAGTGCGTCGTACAGGGCGCGGGCGGTCTCGTAGACCACCCGGCCGACGTCGGTGTGTTCGCCGAGAGTGCGCGAGCGGGTGATCGTCGTGAAGTCGGCGAACCGGACCTTGATCGAGACGGTGCGCCCCATCTGGCCGGCCGCCCGCAGCCGGGCAGCGGTGCGCTCAGACAGCCGCAGGAGCTCGCGGTGCACCACGACCGGGTCGTCGATGTCGACCGAGAAGGTCTCCTCGGCGCCAACGCTCTTGTCGGGCTCGAGCGGAACGACCTTGCGCTCGTCCCGGCCCCATGCGAGCGCCGCCAGGTGCGCGCCGGCAGCCGGACCGAGGGCCCGCTGCAGGGTCGCGACCGGGGTGTTGGCGAGGTCCCCGACGGTGTGCAGACCGAGCCGCTGGAGCGCCTCCTCGGACTTGGCGCCGACGCCCCACAGCGCGGCGACAGCCAACGGGTGCAGGAAGGCGACGACATCGTCGGCCGGCACCACCAGCAACCCGTCGGGCTTGCAGTGAGCGCTCGCCAGCTTGGCGACGAACTTGGTGGCGGCGACCCCCACCGAGCAGGTGATGCCCTGCTCGTCCTCGACGGTCGCCCGGATCCACTCCCCGATGAGGCGAGGTCCACCCAGCCGGCGGGCAGCGCCGTGGACGTCGAGGAAGGCCTCGTCGAGCGACAGCGGCTCGACCAGCGGCGTCACCGACCGGAACACCTCCATGACACCGGCACTGGTCGAGCTGTAGGCCGCATGGTCCGGGGCGAGGATGACCGCGTCCGGACACAGCCGACGGGCGCGCATCATGGGCATGGCGCTGGCGACCCCGTAGGCGCGGGCCTCATAGGTGGCCGACAACACCACCCCGCGTGAACCGCCGCCGCCGACGATGACCGGCAGGCCGCGCAACTCGGGTCGCTCGCGCAACGAGACGCTCGCGTAGAACGCATCCATGTCGACGTGCAGCACGGTGCAGCCGCGATCGTCACCGGCCGGACCGGTGGGTGGTCCGACGGGCTGGACCCGACCGCGGCTCACCGGTCGCGTCTAACTGCGCACAGCGAGCAGGTGCAGCTGGGTGGCAAGGTCGCGGAACGGCGGACGGTCGGACAGGGCCCGCTCGAGCGCGAGCAGGGCGACCGCGGCCCCGGGTTCGGTGTCGAGGGCCGCACTCGGCACCAGGTCAGCCACCGTGCGGACGCCGTGCACCTGTTCGGCGACGAGGCCAGCGCCGGTGACGAGGTCGGTGAGCTGGCCGAGCGTCCACCGTCGGGCTGCGCCGTCGGCTGCGCCCCACCGCCCGGCCGGGTCGGTGAGGACGTGGGCCGCCTCATCCGGACGCCCGGCGAGGGCGCGGGCGAGCACCGCCGCATCGCGGTTGGCGACGAGCAGGCTGAGCCGCCCGCCCGGCCGCAGGCACCCCGCCACCGCGGCGAGGGCGGCGACCGGGTCGTCGACGACCTCGAGGACGCTGTGACAAAGCACCACGTCGGCGCTGCCCGCAGTGATGAGGACCGGCAGGTCGGACAGGTCACCCTGCAGCCCGGCGACCCGGTCGGTGAGACCCCGCTCGGCGGCCCGGCGTTGCAGAGCAGCCAGGGAATCCGGGCTGGGGTCGACGACGGTGACCCGATGGCCGGCTTCGGCCAGCGGAACAGCGAAGCCGCCGGTGCCGCCACCAGCATCGACGACCGCCAGGCCACGCCCGTGCGGGTCGGCCTCGGCCAGCACCGCCGACAGGACCTCCCAGACGACAGCGGTCCGGACCGAGGACGCCGGGCCGCCCGAGCGTAGGCCGCCAGCCGGTCGGGACTGCTCGCTGGCCACGGTCCTCCTCGACGACCCCCCATCGGGCGCGAAGGGCTCCCTGACGAGCCTAGTGAAGCAGGGGCTAGACCGGGACCGGTCGGCAGGTAGGGAGCCGGCGGCCGGCCGGTGCAGACCCGGCGCGCACCACGGCGCGTCACCGGCCTGCGCTCCCAGGACTGGCGTGCCACAGCTTGCGAGGGGCAGCTCCTCCCCATCCTGCGCGGTTGCCCCTGGGCGCCCCGGCGCCGCCGGACGTGCCGGTGCCGTCACCGGCCGGCTTGACGTCGGCGTAGGGCGAGGCCCGGAACCCGGTGGCGAAGACGTGCACCATGCCGCCCACCCCGGAGTGGCCGGCGCCACCGCCAACCAGCGGAGGGCTCGCCATGACCGGCCGGCTGGACCGGCTGGCAGCCGCGCCGTGGACCGCGGCCTCGGTGGCTGCCTCCGCCGACGGCGGCGCCTCCATCACCTGCCACACCGCGTCGAGTCCACCGGCCTGCCAGGCGGCGTGCAGGACCGGCAGTTCCCACGCGCCGAGCGCCAGCATCGAAACGCCCCGCGGCCCGGTGCGGCGTACCTGCCCTCGGATGACGAGCAACCACGAGTGGAACAACGTCGAGGCGTAGCCGACCTGGGCATCTTCGAAAAAGGTCGCGTCGAGCGGCCCGGTCGCATCGTCGAGCGTCACGAACACCACCCGCTTGCCCGACCGGATCGGCGGGGTCTGCGTCGCGACCTTGACCCCGGCGACCAGGACATCCTGCCTGCTCCGGCAGCCCAAGAGGTCGCGTGCCCGGGTGGTGCCGAGGTCGGTGAGAAATGGTGCGTAGGCCGTCATCACGTGGCTGCTCACATCCAGCCCGAGGACGTCGAGCTCAGCCCGGACCCGCTCGGTCCGGCTCATCTCGGGCAGTCCGCTCGACGCGGTGTGCTCAGGGGCGTCCCCCAGGTCGAGGGCGAGTTGGACGTCGACCGGCTCGGGCACCGCTGCGGCCTGCGACTGCCGGGCCGCCCGCGCCCGCACGTCATCGAGCGGCACCAACTCGCCCCGGCTGCCCGGGGGCAACGCCGTACGACGGGGGGCGGCACGGCCCTTGCTGCGCTGGACCGATCGGGACCACCGGTCGAGCTCGGTCACCTGCAGCAGCAGGTCGCGCCGGGTGACCTGCCCCCTTCGACGACCGGGCACGGTGGAACCCAAGCCGTAGAGCGAGTCGAACGCCCCTGCGACGACGAGCCGCTCGACCACCGGCCGGGACACCGAGGCGCGGTGCCAGAAGTCCGACAGCGACGCGTAGGGCCGGCCGGCGACGATCCGGGCGACCTCGGCGTCGTTGATGCCCTTGACCTCGGCCAGCCCGATCCGGATGCCGTAGCCCCGGCCGTCGGGCAGCCGAAGATCCGGTGGGCGCTGACGAGGTGGGGCCTGCTCGGATCCCGGCTGCTGGTCCAGGATCGCCGGCGGCGGTTCGTCAAGGACCCCAACCCGCTCGACCCGGTAGGACGCACCCGAGGTGTTGACATCAAGGGACAGGATGGCGATCCCGAACTGGCGGGCGTCGTCGAGGATCAGCCTTTTGGGATACATGCCTGGGTCGTGGGTGAGCACCCCGGCCAGGAAGGCCGCCGGATGGTGAGCCTTGAGCCAGGCCGACTGGTAGGTCGGCAGCGCGAACGCCGCGGCGTGGGCCTTGCAGAAGCCGAACGACCCGAATGCCTTGAGCACCTCCCACACCCGTTCGACGACCCCCAGGTCGTAGCCGCGGGCCAGTGCGATCGGCACGAACCAGACCCGCACCTCCGGCTGACCCTCGGGGTCGCCGAGGGCGCGCCTGACCTCGTCGGCCTCGGCGAGGGTGCAGCCCGTCATCCGCGCCACGATCTGCAGGACCTGCTCGTGGAACACCACGACGCCGTAGGTCTGGGCCAGCGCGTCCACCAGGTCGGGGTGGGGGTATTCGGGTTGCCGCCAGCCCTGCCGGGCTTCGAGGAATGGCCGCACCATGTCGCTCTTGACCGGCCCCGGCCGGAACAGCGAGATGTCGACGATGAGGTCTTCGAAGGTCTCCGGAGCGAACTTGCCGACCAGCTCGCGCTGCCCGGGCGACTCGATCTGGAAACAGCCGAGGGTCCTGGTCGACTGGACCAGGGCGAACGTGTCAGGGTCGTCCCGCCGGATCCCGTCGACGTCGATGTCCTGGCCGTCGACCCGCTTCACCTCCTGCACCGCGTAGGCCATCGCGGACTGCATCCGGATGCCAAGCACATCGAGCTTGAGCAGGCCGAGCTCCTCGACATCGTCCTTGTCGAACTGGCTCATCGGAAAGCCCAACCAGCTGGACTCGACCGGGGTGCGGTCGAGCAGGGTCCGGTCGGACAGCAGCACCCCGCAGGGGTGCAGCGCGATGTGCCGCGGGAGGCCGTCAAGCCGCTCGACCAGGCGCAGCAGCAGGTCGATACGGCCGCCGTGCTCGCCGCGGGCCAACCCGCTGGCCCGCAGCTCCGGCAGGTCACGCATGGCGGCCCGGACCTGGTTGGCCCGGATGTGCGGGAACGCCTTGGCGAGTGCGTCGACCTCGCCAGGCGGCATGCCAAGGGCCGCCCCGACGTCACGGATGCCGTGCCGGGCCCGGTAGGTGTCCATCATCGACACGCAGGTGCAACGCTCCCCGCCGTAGGTCGCGAGGACCCGCTCATAAACCTCGGTGCGGCGGGCGGACTCGACATCGAGGTCAATGTCGGGCAGCTGGTGGCGCAGCGGGGACAGAAACCGCTCCATCAGCAGGCCGTAGCGGATGGGGTCGACATCGCTGATCCCGAGCAGGTAGGTGACGAGGCTGCCGGCGCCGCTCCCCCGCGCCGCCGCCCGCACCCCCATCCCCTTGATGAGGTCGACGACGTCGGCCACGGTGAGGAAGTACGACGGGTAGCCGAGCTGACCGATGACGTCGAGCTCGTCCTCGAGCCGCCGTAGGGTCACCGGGTCGCGGGCCATCCCGCGCCGGCCGAAGCCGGCCTCGACCCGCTGCCGCAGCACCGCCCCCGGCTCGCCGACGACCGCCAGCTCAGGGAAATGGACCTCGCCGATACCGAGATCGATGCGGGGGTCGACGGCGCAGCGGTCAGCCTCGTGCCGGGTGCGGGCGAGCAAGCCTCTGCCCCCGTCGGACAGCCCGGCGAAGCGGGCGATCTGTTCGGCGACGTCGGCCATCTCCTTGCCCGAGAGCAGGGCGGCCTCGGCGTTGGTCCGGTCGACATGCCGCCCGTCGAGGGCGACCAAGCGCCGGGCGGCGTCGAGCACGTCGGCGGTCGGGGCGTCAGCCCGGTCGGCATAGCGGACGACGTTGCTCAGCACGGCCGGGGCCCCCGCGGCGGTGGCCAGGCCCAGCAGCCGAGCAGCGCGGCCGGCGTCGCCGTCGCCCCGGTGGGAGACGACCTCGATGACGACCGCATCGCGGCCGAGGACGTCGCGCCAGGCGTTGAGATGGGCCAGCGCCACATCGGGTCGGCGGGCACCCACGGCCCGGCCGAGCTCGGATGCCGGGCCGAGCAGCACCGCGAGCGACCCGGCCTGGGCGGCCGATCCGGCGTGCTCAGCGACGAGGTCCAGGCTGCTGACCGGGTCACCCCGCTCCCCCGCCAGGTGGGTGGCCGAGATGAGCCGGCAGAGCGCGGCCCAGCCCCGGCCGTCACGGGCGAGCACGACCACCCTGGGTCGCCCGGTCGCGCCGGGCAGCCGCTGACGGCCCTGCCCGTCGCGCGGGTCACCGTCGACGTAGGCGCCTCCGCGGGCCGGGGTGCGCCGGCGGCCGGGATCGCGGGGCGGGCCGGGGAAAACCGGCGCCACGGCGAGGTCGACCCCGAAGACCGGCCGGACACTGTTGCGAGCGCACGCCTTGGCGAACTTCACCGCCCCGTAGGTGCCGTCGCGGTCGGTGAGGGCGAGGGTGTCCATGCCGTGCTCAGCGGCCCGCTCGACGAGCACATGCGGGTGCGATGCGCCGTGCCGCAGCGAGAAGCCGCTGGCCACGTGCAGGTGCACGAACGGATCACCGGTCGTCATGCGATCACCCCGCTAGCCCGAGACCAGCAGAAGCGGGCGGGCTGCCTGGGTGGCGTCCCCGTTGAGGGCCACCTCGATGACGGCGAGGAAGGCCTCGGCGTCACGCAGCAGGTCATCCGCCTCGCGGGACGTGACGGCGCCGGCCAGGCCGGCCTCGGCGGCGGCCCGCTTGCGGGCGCCGGCGGCAAAGAAGTCGGCCCACTCCCCCAGCTCGGGGGCGACGGCTCGCAGCAGCACCCAGGCGCTGGTGGGCCGGGTCCGGCGCACCGGGGCGGCGCTGGGCTGGGCCCGGCAGGCGAGCATGGCGGCGGCAGCCCGTAGCGCGGCCAGGTGGGACAGTGCGTAGCGCTGCCCCGGAGCGCAGGCGCCGGCGGCCTCGATGAGCCCGCGCCGGGCGAGGTCGAGCAGGGTGCCGGCAGGCAGGACGGGGGTGTTCACCGCGCGCCTCAGTCCAGGACCCGGGCGAGCAACCAGGCGCCCCGGGCCCCGTCGAAGCACAGGTCATAGATCCCGGTGCCGCCGCTGGAGGCGCTCACGCGACCGCTCCCGGCCTCGACGCGCCACCAGGAGCGCTCGCCGTCGTCGATGTCGCCAATGTCGCCGGCAGCGCCTCCGGTACTCGCGTGAGCCGCTGCGCTGACGGACCGGTGGACCGCATCGGTGCGGCGGCCGGCATCGCCGGAGGTCAGCGCCGTCACGGCGGCGCCTCGCCACCAACCGCCGGCCTCGGTCCAGTGGGCGAGCACCTCAAGGACGACATAGCGCCGGCCGCGCCAGCGGAACTGGTCCGGGATGGGCCCGGCCGGTTCGGTCCGGGTGTGGACCTCCACCGGGTCTGCATGCAGGCGGGTCATGACGTCCTCCTCCCGGTCGTGGGCGGGGCAGCGGTCGCTGCCACGCGGGCGCCGGGGGAAGGCGGCAACGGCGGTTACCGGTCCGGGTGAGGCGCTTCCCCACGCCCCACCCAGACCAGCGGCCCCGTCCGGCGGCGTGAGAGGGTCGAAGTCGCACACCACCGGGCGGGGGTCCGCCCTCGGTAGGGCCCGCGAGGCCCCGCCGTCGTTGATCGAACGCGTGTTCGAACAACAGGAACAGTAGACCTCACCACCGACAGCACCGTCAACCATCAATGTCGGGTCGAGGAACGATCGGGTCGACCGACAGCCCGTCGAGGTGCTTCACCGGACGGGCCGACGCCACCGACCCGGCGTACCGACTGCGACCGCCGACACCACTTGCATCGCGCAAGTACGTGTGTCACGCTCCACAAAGTTGCTGGACGCAACCAACGAGAGGCACCATGATGGCCATCACACCGACCCCCGCGGTCGATGACCTCGTCGGCCGGCTCGAGTTGGCGTTCCGGCTGCTCGGCAAGCGGGTCTACTTCCCGAGCCTGCGCACCCTGCACGGGGTCGACAAGGCCAGTTTTCCGCTGCTGGCGTTCCTGGAGGAACACGGGCAGGCCCGCCCCTCCGACGCCGCGACGGCGCTCGAGCTCGACCTGTCCACCGTCAGCCGGCAGGTCCGCCATCTCGAACAGCTGGGCCTGCTGCACCGGCGCCCCGACGACGTCGACGGCCGGGCCTGCCAGGTGAGCCTCACCGAGCAGGGCCGGACCGGCCTCGGCGTCGTTCGGGCCACCCGCAACCAACTGCTCGACGCCGTCCTCGTCGACTGGCCGGACACCGACCGGGCCGACCTGCTCCGCCTGCTCGACCGGCTCCTGACCGGCGTCCGGGACCTCACGACACCTGCTGCTCCCGACGCCGTCCCGCCGACCAACCCCACCCCTGACCCCAAAGGCAGTCGATGACCACACCAGCCTCCGCGAGCCCGGCGACCACGACGCCGCAGGCCTTCACCCATCGGCAGATCCTGGTGATCATGTCGGGGCTCATGCTCGGCATGTTCCTGGCCGCGCTCGACCAGACCATCGTGGGCACCGCCCTGCCTACGATCGTCGGCGACTTCCACCGCAACGACCTGCTGTCGTGGGTGATCACCAGCTACCTGCTGGCGAGCACCGCGGCAACCCCGCTGTGGGGCAAAGCCGGAGACCTGTACGGCCGCAAACGCGTCTTCCAGCTCGCGATCGTGGTGTTCCTCGTCGGCAGCGTGCTGTGCGGCGCCGCCCAGAACATGTACGAGCTCATCGCCTTCCGCGGCCTGCAGGGGATCGGCGGCGGCGGCCTCATCAGCCTCGTCTTCGGCATCATCGGCGACGTCATCCCGCCCCGCGAGCGCGGCCGCTACCAGGGCTACTTCGGCGGCGTCTTCGGCCTGTCGAGCGTCGTCGGCCCGTTGGCCGGCGGGTTCTTCGTCGACAACGCCAGCTGGCGCTGGATCTTCTACATCAACCTGCCGCTCGGCATCCTGGCGCTGATCGTCACCAACCGCGTGCTGACGATGCCCTTCACCCGCCGCGATGTGACGATCGACTGGGCCGGCGCCGGTCTCCTCGTCGCCGCCGTCTCCTCGGTGCTGCTCGCCACCCAGTCCGGCGGTAAGGACTATCCCTGGGCCTCGCCGCAGGTCGTCGGGCTGTTCGGCCTCGGCGTGGCCTTCCTGGCCGGCTTCATCCTGCGCGAACGCAGTGCACCCGAGCCGATCCTGCCGTTGCGGCTGTTCCGCTCGCAGCTGTTCTCGGTCTCGAACCTGATCGCCTTCATCAGCGGCATCGGGATGTTCGGCGCCCTGGCCTTCCTGCCGCAGTACCTCCAGCTCGTCCACGGGCTGTCCGCCACCGCGTCCGGCCTGATGTTGTTGCCCTTGCTCGTCGGCATTCTCGGCTGCAGCATCGCCTCCGGCCGCTACATCTCCCGGACCGGTTCCTACCGCTGGTTCCCGGTCGCCGGTACCGCGATCCTGTCGATCGGCCTCGGGCTGCTGACCGGTGTCGGCGCGCACACCTCCCTCCTGGTCATCGGGCTTGACGTCTTCGTGTTCGGCGCCGGTCTCGGGCTGTTCATGCAGGTGCTGACGATCATCGTGCAGAACGGCGTCGACCGTCGGGACCTCGGGGTGGCGACCTCCTCGGTCACCTTCTTCCGCTCCATGGGCGGCACGATCGGCGCCTCAGCCCTCGGCGCCGTGCTTGTCAGCCGGCTGGCCGTCGAGCTGCCGAAGTCCCTCGCGAGCGCGCCGGCCGCCGAGTTGCGCCAGCTCGCCGGCAACGGCTCCGGGCCGAGGTCGGTCACCAACCTGATCAGCAGCCCCGATGCCCTGCGCGCCCTACAGGTCCGCCTGCCCGGCGTGCACGAGGCGGTCATCCAGGGCTACTCGCACGCGATCGACCGGATCTTCCTGTACGCCGTACCCGTCGCGCTGCTGGCGTTCGTGGCGTCGTTCTTCGTCAAGCAGGTGCATCTGGAGGGCAAGGTGCCCGATCCGGGGCGGCCCGCCGGGGCTGAGAGCGTCCCGTTGGCCGCCGCTGCGGCGAGCTTGGACGACCTGCCGATCAGCGCCCCCTCGCACTAGCGACTGATCGGGCTGGCGACCCGCCTGGTGATCATCAGCCCATCGCTGCGCAACACGCCCGGCGAGTCGCGCAGCAAAGTACTGGTGATCACCAGGGAACGGCGGGAGGTTGTCCACAGCCAGCAGCGGGCCGGCTGCCCACCCGGGCCGGAGGCGCCACCATCACCGGATGGCTGGCCTCGCGGACCTGGGTAGCCAGGCACTAGGTGTGTGGACGAGGAAGCAGGCGCTCGCGGTTGTGGGCGCACCCCGCGTCCGGGCAATGCTGCGGGGCGGTGGGTGGCAGATGGTCATGCCAAGCAGCTACGCCGATGCCGGCTACGCGCTCGGGGCTGAGCAGCTGGGTTTCGCCGCCGTGCTCGCCGGCAGTCGCGCCGGGGCCGGGTCAACTGGCGACACTCCACCCGGCGCGGTCGCCTGCGGACGGACCGCGGCCCGCTGCTGGGGCTGGCCACTGATCGACGACCCGCGAGCCCTCGACGGACATCACCTCGAACAGGACGTCGCGGTGGCTCGGCATCTTCGAACTGTCCGGACGATGCGGGCCGACGTCAGCGGTCGGCTGACCCACCATCAGCTGACCCGCCGGCAGCAGGACGTCATCCGGCTCCCGAGCGGGCTGTGGGTCACGACGCCGCTGCGCATGTTGGTCGACTGCGGCCTGCTGCTGCGACCCGACGCACTGGTCTGCGTGCTCGACCACGCGCTGCACCACCGACAGCTCGATGCGGCCGGGGTGGCGAGCATGCTTGCTGAGCGGCTCGGGTGTCGAGGGCACCAGCGCTGCGGGCCGCTGCCGCCGCAGACGCCGGGGCCGAGTCGCCACTCGAGACGCTGGCCGGTCTCATCCTGCGGCCGGCGCTGCCCCGGCTGCGGACCCAGGTGCCGGTGCGCGACCGCTTCGGCAACGTGGTCGCACGGCTGGACCTCAGCGACAAAGCGCTCCGACTCGCGGTCGAGGCGGACGGCGTCCGGGGGCACGCCGGCGACGCTATGGCTGCCAAGGACCGCGCGCGTGACCGCGTGACGGAGGGCTGTGGCTGGGTGACCGAGCGGACGACGTGGGCCGAGGCACCCGGCCGCCCCGCGGCCCTGCGCTCCCGCCTCGTCGCGCTGGCCCATCGCGCTGCCTGACCGCCGTGGGTCCTTCCGCATGATCATCAGGGGGTGGGTGCGTGGCCACGCGGGCGAGTCGCGCAGCGATGTCCTGAGGATCACCGAGAGAAAGTGGGGAGAGACCGCTTAGTCGTCGGGATGGGTGTGCGGGGCCTGCGGTGCGCCGACAGCGGCCGCCAGCCCGGCGTACGGCGTGCGGTAAAGGCAGGCGTCGCAGTTCATCCGGATGTCGCCGGTGCGGGCCTCGTCGTAACGGCCGAGCAGGAGCCCGGCCAGGCCGGCCGACACGCCCAGCGGCTCGGTGACGACGGTCTCGAGGCCGTCCACCTCGGCGGCCTGGGTGGCGACCAGGCGCGGCAGGTAACCAGGGCCGAGGAAGTACCTCGCCAGCGCCACCCGCGGCGCCCCACCGGCCCGGAGGCGTTGGAGCGCCTGCGGCACGGTCGGGCCGGTCGTCGAGACGAAGGCGATGTCGACCGAGGGGAACGCCCGGCCCTCCCACAGCAGCCGGGCGGTGGCGGCGACATCGGCATTGGCGTCGGGGTCAAGCGAGCCGCCGGCGACCAGCACCACCGGCTCATCGGTGACGCCGGCCTCGGCCAGTCGCCGCGCCAGCACGTCGACGACGACCGGGTGCGGTCCGAGTGGCCGGCCATAGCGCAGGACGACGCCGGGGTGGTCGAGCCGGCCGGCCTGCACCGATCCCGCCACGTCGGTCTTGGAGTGCGAAGCGGCACCGAGCAGCAGTGGCACGACAGTGATGTCGCGCTCCCCCGCCTCGACCAACTGCCGCAACGCGACCCGGATCGAGGGGCCGGCGTTGTCGACGTACGCCGCCTCGGTGCGCAGCCCCGGCCGTTGCGCCGCGGCAGCCGCAAGCAATCCGCGTACGACGTCCTGCGAGCCGGGGTCGCGCGAACCGTGGGCCACACCGAGCAGCGCGCTCACAGCTGCACCCGGGCCGCGACGACCTCGCCGACGACCACGACTGCCGGGGCGGTGAGGTGCGCCGCGTCGACAGCCGCCGAGGCCAACGTGGTGATGACGACCTCCTGACTGGCCAGCGTGCCATCGCGTACGACGGCGACGGGCGTGTCCGCGGACCGACCGCCCGCGACCAGGGCCGCGCAGACGGCGCCGAGGCGTCCGACGGCCATCAGCAACACCACGGTCCCACCCAGGCGGGCCAGCGCGTCCCAGTCGACGGTGGAATCCCGGTCACCGGGCGCCAAGTGGGCGCTGACGACCGATACCGACTGGGTGACACCCCTTGCGGTGACGGGGATCCCAGCCCAGGCCGGCACGGCGAAGGCGCTCGTCACGCCCGGCACGACCTCGACGGCGACGCCGGCCTCGATGCAGGCGGCGACCTCCTCGATGCCGCGGGCGAAGACGTGCACATCACCGCCCTTGAGCCGAACGACCCGCGCGCCGGCAAGGGCCCGGTCGACGATGAGCTGCTCGATGTCGCGCTGCGACCACGACGCACCGTGGGCGGACTTGCCGGTCTCGACCACCTCGACGCCGTCGGCCAGCTCGACGAGTGGGGCCAACCGGTCGCGGACGACGAGATCGGCCTGGGCCAACAGCTGTCGGCCCCGCACGGTGAGCAGCCCGGGGTCGCCGGGTCCACCGCCGACCAGGGCGACCGCACCGACGCCGGCCCGCGCCCGACGCAGGGGGAGGGCACCGCTGTCGAGGGCCAGCGCGATCGCGTCGCGCAGGCCGACCGACCGGCGGGGGTCGCGGGCTGAGGTTACCGACACGACGACCCCGTCGACGCGGGCCACCGCGGGCACCCAGGCGGCCGACCTCGACGCGTCGTCGGCGCGCAGACACCACACGCCGCGGGCGCGGCAGGCGTCGGCGACGGCGTCATCGACGACCCCGGTGCAGGCGTGCACCAGCCAGGCACCATCCACATCACTGTCACGAAAGGCCCTGCGCTGCAGCGGGAGTCCAAGCTCGGGCGCGTCGACTGCCACCACCTCGACGGCGGCCCCGGCCTCGACCAGCGCGACGATCCGGCGCCGCGCTACCGGCCCGGCCCCGACGACCAGCACCCGCTTGCCCGTCAGGTCGAGGTGCAGCGGGTAGGAGCTCAGGCCCGCACTCCGAGCGTGCTGCCGACCATGCCGGCGGCGAGCGTCGCGCCGGTCGCCTCGTCGATCAGGACGAAGGCTCCGGTCGACCGGTCGTCGGCGTAGTCGTCGACGAACACCGGCGAGGCCGTCCGGACCGTCACCAGACCGATGTCGTTGAGGTGCAGCGACGTGGCCCCATGTCGGGACAGCGTCGTGACGTCGAGCCGGTCGTGCAGCTCGGTGACGATCGCCTTCACCGACCGGGTCGTGTGCTTGAGCAGGAGCCGCCGGCCGGGCAGCAGCGGTGAGTCGGCCATCCAGCACACGGTCGCCTCGAAGCTCGACGTGACCGTCGGCACGTCATCGGCCGCAGCAATGAGATCCCCGCGACTGACGTCCATCTCATCGGCGAGACGGACCGTGACCGCCTGCCGCGCGGTGGCCTGCTCGAGCGGACCGTCCGCGGTGTCGAGCGCCAGCACGGTCGTACGCCTGGCAGAGGGCAGGACCACGACCTCGTCGCCGGGCCGCAGCGTGCCGGTCGTGACGGTGCCGGCATAGCCGCGGTAGTCGGGCAACTCGACCGACATCGGCCGGATGACGTATTGCACCGGGAAGCGGGCGCCGCGCCTGCCGAGGTGGTCCCGCTCCACCTCGACGGTCTCGAGGTGCTCGAGCAACGCGCGCCCGGTGTACCAGGGCATCCGCTCGCTGCGGTGCACCACATTGTCGCCGGGCAGCGCAGCCAGTGGGATCGCCGTGACATCAGGCAGGTCCAGACTGGCTGCGAACGGCCGGAACTCGGCCACGATTGACTCATAGACCGACCGGTCGAAGTCGACGAGGTCCATCTTGTTCACGGCGAGCACCAGGTGCGGCACCCGCAGCAGGGCTGAAAGTGAGGCGTGCCGGCGGGTCTGCTCCAGCACCCCCTTGCGCGCGTCCACGAGCACCAGCGCAAGATCGGCGGTCGACGCGCCGGTCACCATGTTGCGGGTGTACTGCACATGGCCGGGGGTGTCGGCGACGATGAACGACCGTGCAGCGGTGGCGAAGTAGCGGTAGGCGACGTCGATGGTGATGCCCTGCTCGCGCTCTGCCCGCAGCCCGTCGGTGAGCAGCGCCAGGTTGGTGTAGTCGTCACC
>JAYUMN010000133.1:0-1697 GCA_043762595.1 Frankiales bacterium | reverse complement strand
GTAGCGGCCTCGGGCGGCTACACGGCGTCGGAGAGCAGTGCGTCGAGCTCGGCCTCGACCTCGGTCGTGGCGACCAGCAGAAGCTCATCGCCCGCTTCGAGGGCATTGTCGGGGGCCGGGACGATGACGCGTCCCTCCCGCAGGATCGCCACCAGCGCGCTGTCGGCCGGCCAGGCCACCGACCCAACCGTCTTGCCGACGATCCTCGCGTCCGGCGCCAGGGTGAGCTCCACCAGGTTGGCCTGGCCCTGCCGGAATGTCAGCAGTCGGACGAGATCGCCGACGCTGACGGCCTCCTCGACCACCGCGGCCAGCAGGCGCGGGCTCGATACGCTGACGTCGACACCCCAGGACTCGTTGAACAGCCACTCGTTCTTGGGATGGTTGACCCGGGCAACGACCCGGTCAACGCCGAACTCGGTCTTGGCCAGCAAGCTGAGCACCAGGTTGACCTTGTCGTCACCGGTCGCGGCCACGACGACGTCGCACTCCTGCAGCCTGGCCTGGACGAGGCTGTCGACCTCGCAGGCGTCGCCCTGCAGCCACTCCGCACCCGGCACCGTCTCGACCTTGAGGGCCCGCTGCTCGCGCTCGATGAGCAGCACGGTGTGGCCGTTACCGACAAGTTCGCTGGCGATGGAGCGGCCAACGTTGCCGGCCCCCGCGATGGCGACGCGCATCAGTGCGATCCCTTCTCGGTCGGTCCCGCGGCGAAGACCGCGACCACCTTGTCGTGGTCGTTCCACAGCATCGTCGCGTGTACGAGGTCACCGTCCTGCACCACCGTCTGGGCGTCCGGCAGGACGCCGTCGCCGAGCCTGGTGAGCAGCGACACGCGCGCGCCGCTCTGCGCTTCGAGCTGGCTCACCCGATGACCGACCCAGGCGGGTGAGACGGCGATTTCGGCGAGGACGACGTGGCCGCTCGGATCGCGCCACTCCGACAGCATCCCTTCGGGGATGAGCCGGCGGATCACCTGGTCGGCGGTCCACCGGACGGTGGCGACGGTCGGGATGCCGAGCTTCTGGTAGACCTCGGCGCGCCGCGGATCGTAGATGCGCGCGACGACGTTCTCGATGCCGAAGGTCTCCCGGGCGACCCGGGCCGCGATGATGTTGGAGTTGTCGCCGGAGCTCACGGCGGCGAAGGCGCCGGCCCGCTCGATGCCGGCCTCTTTAAGGGTGTCGCGGTCGAAGCCGACCCCGGTGACGCGCTCGCCGACCAGGTCCGGCGAGAGCCGCCGGAACGCGGTGGCGTCCCGGTCGATAATCGAGATGGAATGGCCGCCGGCTTCCAGGCCCTTCGCGAGGGCCGAACCGACCCGACCGCAACCCATGATCACGACATGCACGAAAGCCCCTGTCAGCAGCCGTCCCACCGGCAGTAGGACCGGTCGGCACGCTACACGCGGCGCTGTGCGCGAACCTGGCTTCGCCCGGCCGTAGGCTGGGCGGCGTGCGTTCAGCCCGGCGGTCTCCTCGAGCGTGTCTTCATCGGGCGCGTGCTGGCGAGCAACCACCTCGGCGAGGGCCTGCGGTCGAAGAAGATCGCCCTGCCGGTCTTCGCCAGCGACGCGCCGCCCGCCGTCGCCTACGCACCGGAAAAAAATCTTCTTCACGCTGTCGGTGGCCGGTCTCGCGGCCTACTCGTCCTCCTGGCAGATCGGCCTCGTTGTCGTCGCGGTCATGCTCAGCGTC
>JAYUMN010000132.1:0-10017 GCA_043762595.1 Frankiales bacterium | reverse complement strand
TCGACCTCGTGGGCGTTGGCGGGGGTCGAGGTCATCCCGACCCGCACCGGCAACCCGAGGTCCGTGGCGAGCGCCAAGCCGTCCATGGCCTTCTGCCAGGAGCCGGCCCCGCGGTTGACGTCATGGCCGGGGGCCGAGGCCGCGTCGATGGAGGTCTGCAGGACGAGTCGATCACGCCCGGCCAAGCGTTTGAGCTGTTCGAGCCGCCAGCCCTGATAGAGCATGCCATTGGTCAGCAGCACGACATCGAGCCGATCCGTTGCATAGAGCACCATCTCGACGATGTCGGGCTCCAGGAAGGGTTCACCACCGGTGACGTAGACCTCGGTGAATTCCTCGGCGACCGCCTCGTCGATGAGCGC
The DNA here is from genome assembly GCA_043762595.1 of Frankiales bacterium. Classification (GTDB taxonomy): domain Bacteria; phylum Actinomycetota; class Actinomycetes; order Mycobacteriales; family SCTD01; genus JAYSQK01. The sequence continues at coordinate 9,655 of JAYUMN010000132.1, read as the reverse complement.
CCGGAAGCGGTCGAGGCCCACCGACCGCTTACGGGCCTGCGGGCTCGAAGCCACCGAGCAGTAGGAGCAGGCCAGGTTGCAGTGGAAGTTGGTGTAGACCCAGAGCCGGGCCGGGAAGAGCGGCGAGCCGAACAACGGCACCACCGGCAGCCCGTCGTCGACGACCTCGGGCGCATCGGCCCAGCTGACCTGCTCCTGCTCGAAACCGTCCGGCAGGGCCGAACGGTAGAGCTGGTACCGGCCTTTCGACCGTTCGTAGGGCGGGACGACCTCGAGACAGGTCGTCCACCAGCCGGTCTCGACGGTTTCGACGAACGCCTCCGGCAGGCCGCCGGCGCGCATCGAGGCGGCCTGCGCCTGCCAGTCGTAGGCCAGCGGCACGAGCTCGGCGCTGACCTGGCCGTCGACGAGATCGACCATGGCGTACCAGACCTCTCGCCGCCCGTCGTTGGCCGGCCGGCCGAGCACGCCGACGTTGACCACGAGGCTTTCGCCGACAACCCTGGTCCACGGTAGGCCGGAGTGGGTGCACATGATGAGATCGGCGCCCGACTCCTGCACCCGCATCCGGTGCTGGGTCTCGTCGAGCGACTCCCACCAAAAGTCGTTGAGGGCCAGCGTCGAGCCGTGCACGAGGTGCACGTCGACGCCGTCCTGGCTCAGCCGCCGCTCGGTCGGCAACGTCGTCATCCATTGCGCATAGTCGCGGCTGGTGTTGGCGAGCGTGTAGTCGTACATCAGCTGGGCGAACTCGTTATCGCGCGGATCGGTGTAGCCACAGCCGCAGTCGGTGTCGCCGCGGCCGATCGCCACGTCGTAGTTGCCGGCGACGACCAGCACGTCGTTGTCGACCAGCAGCTGCCAGACGGCGTCGGGCTCCGCGCCGTAGCCACCGAGGTCGCCGAGGCACCAGAGCTGCTCGGCACCCCTGGTCCGCGCGTCGTCGACGAAGGCGCGCAGGGCGTAGGGATTGGAGTAGACGCCGCCGCAGACGGCGATCCGGGTCATGCGCGGAAGTCCTCCAGGGTCATCGGGCGACGCAGCACAGGCTACGGCAGCAGGGCCAGGGCGGCGGGGAACAGCGCCGCGCCGGCCCGCTGTTGGGCGGCCATTTCGGCCGGCTCGAAGGTCTCGGTCCACGACCGGCCGGGCAGCTCGTCCCAGACGAACAGCATCGAGGCGGCCCGCACCCCGAAGGCCGCGGCCGCTGAGAAGACCGCCGAGGTCTCCATGTCGACGCCCAGGTGGCCGCATCCGGCCCACGCGGCGATGAGCTCCGGTGGCTGGGCGAGCAGGGCGTCGGTGCTCACCGTCGGCCCGACATGGACGGGTCCGTCGAGCAAGGACGCGGCCTCGGTGAGCAGCTCGGGATCGGGCCGCGAGACGCCCTCCGCGCCGTAGTAGCGCGACGCCCCCTCACCGATGGTGGCCGCGGATGAGAGCACGATGTCGCCGGTACGGACGTGCGGCTGCAGCCCGCCGCAGGAGCCGATCTGGACGGCCACCGGGGTACCGCACAGCCCGAGCACGTGCACCGGCTCGACCGCGCGGGCAGCGCCGTACGCCGTGCAGTAGGCGACTGGCACGCCTTTCCAGCGGCCCCACCACAGGTCGGGCATGCCGGTCTCGCGGACCTCTTTCAGCAACGGAAGCCTTGCTGACAGGGCTTTCTCGCGCCACCAGGTGCCCTCCAGCACCAGCAGCTGCGGCACTTCGTCGTCGGTGAGGCCCAGCAGCTGGAGCCACTCAGCGCGTTGCACGCCAGCCCCCCATCAGGGCGACCGCCAGGACGGCGTACCAAAGGTCGACGACGGTCAGCCCGGTGCGCTGCCACAGCCCCGAGTGCGGTCCGACGACCGAGCTGGTGAGCGCCACTGCGCTCAGGGCCCCGGTCGCGTACGACCCGACGCGGGCCGGTCCGGGCAGGACGCGCGCGGCGAGCAGGGGCGAGGCGGCGGTCGCGACGTAGCCGGCGAAAGCGCTCGCCGCGTGCAATGTGCCGTGGCTGTCGACCGGGAAAGCCGCCACGCCGAGCGTCGAGATGCCGGCGACCCCGACGCTCAGCAGCAACGGGGGCCGGCCCAGGGCTCGGGACAGCACGACCGCGAAAGCCGGCAGCAGCACCCCGAAGGCGACGAAACCCGCGGTCATCAACTGGCGTTGGGAGGCGTCGCTGCGGGCCAGGTCGCTGATGTGGTCGCGGACGGCGGAGTAGCCGGGCGTGCGGCTGCCGGCAAGCAGCCAGGCGCCGACGAAGGCGGCCGGGGCGAGCAGGCCGCTCGCCGCTGCGAGCCGCCTCACGGTGGGTCCAGCAGGCCGGCGACGGCCGGCCGGTCGATCTTGCCGTGCCGGTTGCGCGGCAACTCGGCGACCACGCGGATGCGGCGGGGTACGGCGTGCGAGCCGAGCGCGTCGTGCACGGCCTGCTGGAGGGCCGGCCGGTCCAGCTCGGTGCCCGGGAGCAGCACCACGGCGGCGGCGATTTTGACCCCGGCGACGGGGGACGGCAGCCCGACGACGGCCGCGTCGGCGAGCCGGCCGGTCGACAGCAGGGCCCGCTCGACCTCGGCCGGATAGACGTTGACGCCGCCACGGATGAGCAGGTCGACCGAGCGCCCGCTGATCGTGACGAAGCCGTCTGCGTCGATCCGGGCGAGGTCGCCGGTGCGCAGCCAGCCGTCCGGGGTGAGCGGGGTCGGCTCGTCGCCCCAGTAGCCGGGCGTGACGGCCGGGCCGCGCACCTCGAGCTCGCCGGCCCCTTCCCCGAGCGCGCCGGCCCCTTCCCCGAGCGCGCCGGCGGGCCCGACCAGCCGCAGCTCGCAGGTCGGCGCCGCCCGGCCGACCGTGCCGGGCCGGTCGTCGCCGTCGGCCAGCCAGGTCACTGGTGCGCAGGTCTCGGACAGGGCGTAGACGTCGTGCAGCTCCAGTCCGGGCATCCGCTCGCGGACCCGGCCAAGGGTGCCCGGCGGCGCAGGGGCACCACCGAAGACCGCGAGCCGCACCCTGGGCAGCGACGCCCGCCCGAACGCCTCGACCCGCAGCAGCAGCTCCCAGATGCTCGGCACCACATCGAGCCAGGTGACGTCGTGCGCCTGCGCCACGGCGACCAGCTCGGGCGCGGAGAAGCTCGCCATCGTCACCGCCGAGCCGCCGCTGAGCATCGCCGGCGCGAGCTGGGTGACGTGCCCGGAGACCCAGGCGAACGGCAGGTGGATCGCCGTGCGGTCGGCGGCAGTCAGAGCGAGCGCCCCGGTGTAGAAGACGGCGGCGTGGCAGGTCATCCGGCCGGTGACCCGGACCGCTTTCGGCCGGCCGGTCGTGCCGGAGGTGGCGATCAGGCAGTAGGTCGCATCCTCGTCCGGCCGGGCAAGACCGTGTCGCCAGGGCATCTCATCAGCCAGCAGCAGCTCGGCCCCGGCCACCTCGACAGGTCCCGCAGCGGCGCGGGCATCGGCGAGCAGCTCGGGTTGGGCGAGCACCAGCCGGGGACCGGTCAGCGCGAGGAGCTCGGCCAGCCGGGCGACCGGCGCTCCGGTGGGGAGCCCGATGTGCACCAGGCCGGCCCGCGCACAGGCCCAGATCGCGACCGCCGCCTCCAGCCCGTTGCGCAGCAGGACCGCGACCCGGTCGCCGGGCTGCAGACCGCGGGCCAGCAGCGCGGCGGCAGCGCCCTCGACGAGCCGCGCGAAGGCGTCGTACGTCACCTGGGTGTTCAGCGCCGGGTCGATGAGCAGGACGTCGCCGCCGCTGGTCCCGAGCCGGTCCTCGAGCACCGCCACGATGGAACGGGGGCGGTCGGCGTAGCACCGCACCGGGACGCCGCGGACCAACTCCTCGACCAGCCTCACAATCGGGTGACCACGTGCTTGAGCCGCGTGTAGTCGCGCAGGCTGTAGGCCGACAGGTCGCTGCCGAACCCGCTGCTGGCGTAGCCGCCGTGCGGCATCTCGGTCGCGAGCACCGAGTGGCAGTTCACCCAGACCGCGCCGAAGTCCAGCGCCCGCGCGGCCCGTTGGGCCCGCCCCGCATCGGTGGTCCAGACACTCGCCGCGAGCCCGTACGCCGTACCGTTCGCGACCTCGAGGGCCTCGGCTTCGTCGGCGACCCGCTGGACCGTGACGACCGGCCCGAAGATCTCCTCGGTGGCGAGCTCGTCGCCGCTTCGCACCCCCGCCACGACGGTCGGCGGGTAGTAGAACCCGCCGGTCGTGAGCGCGCGGCCGCCCGCGACGAGCTCGGTGTGGGCGGCCCGCCGATCGACCATCCCGGCGACCCGCGCCAGCTGGTCGGGGTTGTTGAGCGCGCCGTAGTAGCCGTCCGGCCCGACCTGCATCGCGTTCGCCCCGGCGGCGAGGCGGGCGACGAGCTCGTCGTGCACCGCGGGGGCGGCGAGCACGCGGGTCGCCGCGGTGCAGGATTGTCCAGCGTTGTAGTAGCCGATGTCGAGCAGGCCCTGCACCGTCAGCTCGAGGTCGCAGTCGTCGAAGACGAGCACCGGCGCCTTACCGCCGAGCTCGAGGTGCAACCGCTTGACGGTGGCCGCGGCGGTCGCCATCACCTCGCGACCGGCCCGCACGCTGCCGGTCAGCGCGACCATCGCAGGCACCGGGTGGGCCACCATCGCCGCGCCGGTGGCCCGCCCGCCGCAGACCACGTTGAGCACCCCGGGCGGCAGCAGCTCGGCGGCCAGCTCGGCGAGCATCAAGGGGGTGACCGGCGTCGTCTCGGCGCTCTTGAGGACCACGGTGTTGCCCGCGGCGACGGCCGGCGCCCACTTCCAGGTGGCCATCATCAGCGGGTAGTTCCACGGGGTGATCTGCGCGACCACGCCGAGCGGCTCGCGCCGCAGCACGCTGGTGTGCCCGGCGGCGTACTCCCCGGCGGCGAGCCCCTCCGGCACCCGGCTCGCGCCGGCGCTGAACCGGATCACGTCGCAGACGTGCGGGATCTCCGCCCGCATCGCCGCCCGCGGCTTGCCGGTGTTGCGGCACTCCGCTTCGACGAACTCCTCGGCCCGCTCCTCGAGCCGGTCGGCCAGTCGGAGCAGCAGCCGGGCGCGATCCATCGGGACGGTGTCGCGCCAGCGCGGGAACGCCTGCTGCGCCGAGGTGAACGCCGCATCGAGGTCGTCCGCACCGGCTACCGGCGCCTCGTCGTACGCCGTCCCAGTCGACGGGTCGACGACGTCGTTGGTCTGATCGGACAGCGGGTCACGGCGCTCGCCGCCGTAGAAGTGATGCAGCATCCGAGCAACCCTAGGCGTGCCCTGCGCCGCCCTCACCCCGTCCGGGTGATCCACCGATGGTTGGGCACCTCAATCGAGACCACAGCGGTGCCCGAGCTCGCGTGGATCATGAGGGGGCGGGGCCCGGGCGTCTCCTCGACGCGACGACCGCAACTGTAGGCAAGCGGGGGTGGTTCGACCGCAGGGCCCGCCTGCCGCCCGTCACGACGCCCCTTTGCTGCTGTTGTGGTCGTGCGTGTCGGCAGCGCCCCACGTTCACAGCGGTTCACTAGGTCGCGGCAAGGTGCCACCGGTCCGCAGGCTCAGGCCGGCCTCGCCCCGCGGGCTCGGTGGGCTCGGCAGCGGCTCGGCAGCGGCTCGGCAGCCGCCACTTCCCCCATGGCCGTGCCCCTTTTGCCATGGAATGCCGGCTTCAAACTCGTCGTACGACGGGGGAAGTGGCCGCCCAGGCTCCACGACGCCCTTTCGCCAAGATCCACGCAGGCTCGGGCCCCTGGACGATCTTTGAAATCGTCCCAGGCCTCACAGTGGATCACCGGGGAGCTCAGGCGTGGCGGGCACGTAAGGCCGGCTTGTCGGTCTTGCCGACCGCGTTGCGGGGCAGCGCGTCCACCACCTGGATGATCTTTGGCGCGGCGTAGTCGGCCATCCCCTCGCGCACCCACGCACGCACCTCGGCCGCCGTCACCGGAGCGGAGACGACCAGGTAGGCCGCGACCGCTTCGCCGGCGAGCTGGTCGGGCACCCCCACCACGGCGGCATCCTCGATCGACGGGTGTCGGCGTAGGAGCTCCTCAACCTCGGCTGAGAAGATCTTCGAGCCGCCCCGGTTGATCATGTCCTTGCTGCGGTCGAGGATCGTGACGAAGCCGTCGACCGACATCCGGGCGATGTCACCGGTGTCGAACCAGCCGTCGACGATCGCGGCGGTCGTCGCGGCTGGGTCGTGCCGGTAACCGGTCGTGACGAGTGACCCGCGCAGCCACAGCTCGCCCGGCTCGCCGGGACCGAGTGCCGCCCCGTCGTCGGCCCGGACCTGGGCCTGCATGCAGTCAAGGGTCTGGCCCACCGAGCCTGGGTGGTTCGCGAAGCCGTCGTCAGTGAGGATGCAGCCGGGGGAGTGCGTCTCGGACAGGCCGTAGACGTCATGCAGCCGGACCCCGGGCAGCGCCGCCCGCAAGGCGGCGATGAGGTCAGCCGGGAACGGCGCCCCGCCGGCGCCGAGCCGGGTCAGCGCCGGGAGATCGCCGAACCCCGGCACCCGCAGGCACAGTCGCCACCACGACGGCACGGCGTAGGCCCAGCTCACCGCACGGGTGCGCAGCAGCTCGACGTACTCCCTGGGCGATTGGGTGTCGACGAGCAGGCAGCTCGCACCAGCCAGCATCGCCGGCAGCACATGGGCGTGCATCGCCGAGATGTAGTACATCGGGAACAGCACGGCGGTGACGTCGTCCGGCCCGAGCTGCAGCACCCGCTGATAGCTCATCCCGGAGTGCACCGACGCCCGGTGCACAACCTGTGACGCCTTCGGTCGGCCGGTCGTGCCGGAGGTGTAGACAACCGCGTACGTCGAGGCCTCGTCCGGTCGCTGGGCGGCTGAGAACGACCACGGCGCAGCCGGTCCGCTCGTCAGGAAGGTCGCAAGGTCGAGCGCCCCGGCCAACTCGAAGCCGGGCGTGGCCAGGGACAGTCGGACCAGGGAGTGCTCGACCATGTAGGCCCACTGGGTAGGGGCGAGCCGGGTGTTGAGCCCGACCATGACCAGATCGGCTCGGGCGCAGGCGAACAGCAACGTTGCAAGGTCCAGGGTGTTGCCAGCGGCGACGGCGACGGCTTCCCCGGCAACCAAGCCGTGGGCGCGGAGCGCGGCGGCTGCGGTCTCGACCCGGTCAGCAAAGGCCGGATAGGTCAGCGAGGTCGCGCCGTCGACGAAGGCGGTCCGGTCGGGAAAGCGGCGGACCGCCCGGTCGAGCACGTCCAGGACGGTGGCGGGGCGTCGGGCGTAGGAGCGGACCGGCGCCCCGAGCCAGGCCTGGATGACGACTGGGTCACCTGGCCGGTCGTCGAGGTCGTGCTCGTCGTTGGTCACGGTGGCGCTCCAGGTGCGGTCGGCGTAGACGGTACCGGCGCAGCCAGGAAGTTGACACGGTGACCCTGACTGTCTTGACAAACCAGCAGCTCGTGTCAAACAGTGTGACGGTGGTCACCACCCGCGAGGCGCTGCTCGATGCGGCCTACGACGCGGCGCTGGCTGGCGACTGGTCCCGGGCCCGGATGGCTGACGTCGCCAAGGCGGCCGGGGTCAGCCGGCAGACGCTCTACTACGAATTCGGCAGCAAGGACGGCCTGGCCGAGGCGCTGGCCCTGCGCGAGGCGCACCGCTACATGGCCGGCGCGGACGCCGCGCGGGTCGGCCACGAGGCAACGCCGGCCGAGTCCATCGCCGCCGCGATGGAGTTCACCCTCATCGAGGCGGCGCAGAACCCACTGTTGAAAGCGGTGCTCACCGACGACGTCGGCGGCCTGCTGCCCTTCCTCACCACCCGCGCCGAGGCGATCCTGTCCGCTGCCCGCGACCACACCGCCGCCTATCTGTCGGGTCACTGGCCCGACCTGCCCCGCGCCGAGGTCCTGCTCGTCGCCGACACCGTTACCCGTCTCACGATCAGCCATCTCGTCCTGCCCGGCGGACGACCCGACCAGATCGCCCGCGACACAGCCCTTCTCGTCGAACGACTGCTACCAGGGGGAACACCTGCATGAGCACCCACGAGCTCTACACGATCCCGGCTGAGCACCGGACCTGGGACGTCGAGATGGCTGGTGCCTCCCGGTTCACCTGGGAGTACGACGACGGCCGCGACCGGTTGCTCTCGCTCTACCAGAAGGGCAAGGACAAGCAGTGGGACCAGACCACGCGGATCGACTGGTCGCTCGACATCGACCCGCACAACGCCCTCGGCATGCCCGACGAGACCATCTCGATCTACGGCACCGAGATGTGGGACAAGATCGCCGGTGACCGCAAGGCGATCGGCGAATTGTCGATGCACCTGTCCAGCTGGCAGTTCAGCCAGTTCCTGCACGGCGAGCAGGGCGCGATGATCTGCTCGGCGCGGATCGTCGAGTCCGTCCCCGACCTCGACAGCAAGTTCTACGCCGCGACGCAGACGATGGACGAGGCGCGGCATGCCGAGACCTACTCCCGGTTCCTGCAGGACAAGATCGGCATGCTCTACCCGATCAACGAGCACCTCAAGTCGTTGCTCGACGACACGCTCACCGACAGTCGCTGGGACATGCCCTATCTCGGCATGCAGGTGCTCATCGAGGGGCTGGCCCTCGCCGCCTTCGGAGTCCTACGCGACATGACGACCGTCGCGCTGCCCAAGCAGATCCTGGCCTACGTCATGCAGGACGAGGCCCGACACGTCGCGTTCGGCCGGCTCGCGCTCAAGGACTACTACAGCCAGCTGACCCGCGCCGAGCTCGATGAACGCGAGGAGTTCGTCGTCGAGGGCTGCTACCTGATGCGGGACCGCTTCCGGCAGCAGGAGGTGTGGGAGAACCTCGGCTATGACGTCCCGGCCTGCCTCGACGCCGTCAAGCAAGCCCCGTACTTCCAGGCGTTCCAGTCGCTGCTGTTCAGCCGGATCGTGCCGTGCGTGAAGGACATCGGCCTGTGGGGCGAGAAGGTGCAGAAGGCCTACGCCGATATGGGCGTGCTCGACATGGCCGGCATCGACCTCAACGCCCTGATGAAGCAGGACGAGGACATCGCCGACACAGTCGACCTGGAGCGGCTCGCGGCGATCGAGGCACGGGAGATCGCCGGGTCCAAGGTGGCGGTCGACACCACGATCGCGATCGGCGCGGACCAGTTGCCCCCCGACGCGCGCAGCACCGCGCTCCCGGCGTAGCCAGCCAGGTTCAGCCGGCCGAGATCGACGCGCCGAGCGACGTGACGGCGGCGGTCGCCACCGCTTCGTCCTGCTCACCGGTGCCGCCGCTCGCGCCGACCGCGCCGAGCAACACGCCGGCGCGGTAGACCGGGACCGCGCCGGTCTGTGGGGTGTAGGCCCCGTGGGTCATCGTGGTGAGAGCGCCGGCGAAGTTCGGCATCGCCGCCATTTTCTCCTTCTGCGCCGCGCTCGGCGTGCCGTAGGCCGCCGACGTCCACGCCTTGCCCTGCGCGACGGTCGCGGTGATCCACGGCGCACCGTCCATCCGGACCAGCGCGAGCAGATGGCCACCGGGGTCCATGACCGCGATCGCCATCGGTACCCCCAACGCGTCAGCAGCGGCTCGGGCGCCCGCGCAGAGCGCGAGGGCCTCGTCGTGGGTGAGCACAGGTTGGGTTGCCACCCGACCATCCTGCACGGTGCCGTTCGAGTCGTGCGATGGTGC
>JAYUMN010000131.1:0-8496 GCA_043762595.1 Frankiales bacterium | reverse complement strand
CCACTCGGTGTGGCCTGACGCAACCTGTCCATTCGCGCCGACGCGTCGAGCAGATCGCAGGCGGGCAGGACGGCGAGGAACTCCTCGCCGCCGTAGCGGATGAGCGCGTCGGAACTGCGCAGGGCGTCCTGCCAGTGCCGGCCCACCGCACGCAGCAGCACGTCGCCGCAGGGATGACCATGCCGGTCGTTGTAGACCTTGAAGTGATCCAGGTCGAGCATCGCCAGACACAGGGGCGAACCGCTGCGGGTGGCCCGTTCCAGCTCAAGCGGCAGTAGCTCGTCGAGCGCGCGGCGGTTCAGCAGCCCGGTCAGTGCGTCGGTCTGTGCAGCTACCGACAACCGGTCGACCAGATCGGCCCGCTCGAGGGCGACAGCGGCCTCACCAACCAGCAGCGGCAGCAATGCCAGTACCCGCGCCGGCAGCGCGTCGATGCCGTCGTCCCAAACGACAATGATCACGCCGATCGCCTGCCCACCGCGCAGCACGGGCTCGAACAGGGTGCTGGACATCGGTGTCTCCGGCGTGGTGTGCCCGGCCCGATCCCTGGGTCCCGTCCCGGGCACGAAGCAGCGTTGTCCGGATCGGTAGGCGCGGACGGCCTCTGCTGCGCCCGATTCGGGCAGTTTCTGACGCATCGTCGGTCGGCCGTCGATCTCCACCAATACAAGCTCCTGCCCGTCGGGCTGGTAGAGCCCGACGCCGGTCGCTCCGGACACGCTGCGGACCGCTCGGCAGACCGCCCGGCGGGCCGCGGTGGGGTCGGCGCTGCGCGCCATCTCCCGGTGGGCGGCAGCGAGGACCTCGATGTCGCGGACATGCTCGGTCAGCCGTTGCTCAGCTCGTCGCAGGGCGGTGACATCGAGGATCGAGCCGTCCAGGTAGGTCCGGCCGCCGACCCGGCGAACCCGGCCCCGGTCGCGGACCCAGCGCACCTGCCCGTCCGCCCCTCGCAGGCGGTACTGGATGTCCAGCGAGCCGGTCAGCTTCGCGGCATCGTGCGCGCGGTAGAGCTGTTCGAGCTCGTCGGGGTGGACGAAGTCGACCCAGATGGCGTCCCGGGCGGCCTCGGCCGACAGGCCCAGGAACCGCTCCCGGCAGGGCCCGGCAAAACGCAGCACGTAGCCGTTGTCGGCGAGGAACTCACCGCTGTACACGTACTCATCGATGGCCCCCAGGATGCGCAGGAGCGTCGCGTTGGCCTCGCGCAGCCGCTCGACCTCGATCGTCAGCCGCTCGACGTCGCGGGGCTGGGCAGAGCCACCCGCGCGCCGGTCGAAGGACGTCCGGCGCAACAGGCCGGCGGCAGCTCTGCGGGCACCTGGGCGCGCACCGGATGCAGGCAGCGCTTGTCCCTCTACCCGGCCCATGGTTGTACATCGGCCAGTCATGACAGTTGCTATAGCGTTTTACGTGCCGGTCCTCAAGCGTCCGGCAGGCGGCGCAGACGTTTGGGGAAGGACTCGTTCATGGTGGGTGCGCCGGGTGCCCGGGTGCTCGTGGCGGGCCTCGGTGACCTCGGTGGTCGCGTCCTGGAGATGCTCGCCGGCAATCCCCGGATCGAGACCCTGCTCGGCTGTGGGCAGCCGGGCGGTCACAGTGCCGCTGTGGTCGCGCAGACCGCGTTGATTGCCGATGCTCTTGGTGGTGCAGCGCAGGTCGGGCACCTTGCGATCGACCTGATGGACCGGGCGGCCGTCGCGGCAATGCTTGGCGAGGTCACTCCCGACATCGTCGTGTTCGCTGCGTCGCGGCACAGCTGGTGGCGCCAGCCGCCGGCTGTCCGCGCACTGCCCTACGGTGTCTGGCTCCCACTCCAGCTCTCCCTGCTGCGTACGTTCATGCGGGCCCACCAGGACGTGGCGTCCACGGCGTCGGTCATCGCGCTGCCGCACCCCGACGCCGCTGGCCCTGTGTTGGCCGCCGAAGGCTTGGCTCCCCTCACCGGTGCAGGCAATGTGGCGGAGGTGGCCGCCAAGCTTCGGCTGCTCACTGCCGCCGAACAGGGTTGCCATCGCGACGAGGTCGAGGTGCGCCTGGTCCTGCACCACGCCGCCGAGCGGCTCGCCTTCGCGCTGTTCGACGCGGCCCCGAGCGGTCGCGCAGCGCCGCCCTACCTGGCCCGGGTCACGGCCCGCTCGGTGCCCGTGGCGCCGGAGGTCGTCGATCGGCTGCTCCGACAGGACTACCCGCTGCCCGGCGGCACCGGCAGCCACCAGCTGACGGCGGCCACGGTCGCCCGGCTCGTCGATGCGCTGCTCGTGGACGAACCACAGCCCCTGCACGTCCCCTCGCCGGCCGGCCTGCCCGGCGGCTACCCGGTCCTGGTGAGCCGCCGGGGCGTCGAGCTCGACCTGCCCGCCGGGGTGAGCCGCAGCGCCGCCGTCGCCGTCAATGAGCAGGCGGCGACCTTTGACGGCATCAGCGCCATCGGTACCGACGGCACCATCCGCTACACCCAGGACGCCATCGTGGCGGCCCACAACCTGCTCGGGCTCACCCTCCAGGACACGCCGATCGCCGCCCTCGACGAGGCAGCCGAGCGGCTCGGGGCTGTGCTGCGCGCCCTGCGCTGAGGGCACCGACGACCACGCCACCTGGCAAGAGTCGACCGAGACCGGCGACCGGCGCGACCGGCATCGCGTGGGTGGAGCAGGATCGGTGCCCCGCTCCCCGCCCGAAAGGCCATCCGATGACCGTCCTGACCGAGCTGCTGGCTGGTCTGGCCAGCGGCACCGTCGAGATCGTCGATCTCACCGCGCCGCTGTCCGATCGCACGCCCGTCCTGCAGCTGCCCCCGCCATTTGCGAACACGCAGGGTTTCTCGCTCACCGAGGTCAGCCGGTACGACGCGCGCGGCCCGGCCTGGTACTGGAATGACATCTCGACCGGCGAGCACGTTGGCACCCACTTCGACGCCCCTGTGCACTGGGTGACCGGCCGGGATGGCTGCGACGTCTCACAGGTGCCGGCAGCCCAGCTGATCGCGCCCGCGGTCGTGCTTGACCTGAGCGTCGAGTGCGCAGCTGACCCGGACTTCCTGCTCGAGATCGACCATGTGCGGGCCTTCGAGGCTGAGCACGGACCACTGCCCGACGGCGGCTGGCTGCTCTACCGCACCGGCTGGGACACCCGCTCGACCGAGCAGGCCGCCTTCCTCAACGCCGACGACACCGGGCCGCACACGCCGGGCCTGTCGGTCGAATGCGCCCGCTGGCTGGCGCAGGAGACCTCGCTGCTGGGGCTGGGCACCGAAACCGTCGGCACCGACGCTGGTGCGGCGCACTCCTTCGACCCGCCGTTCCCTTGCCACTCCTACCTGCTTGGCGCCGGGAAGTACGGCCTGACGCAGCTCCAGCACCTCGCCTTGCTGCCGCCGACCGGTGCGGTCCTGCTGGCCGCCCCGCTGCCGATTGTCGGTGGCTCAGGCAGCCCGGCCCGGGTGCTCGCCCTCGTCCCGCGGTGACGACGCCGACCGAGCACAGCGTCGCTGCCGTGGTCGGTGCGACGCTCGCCTCGCTCGGCGCGAAGCAGGTGTTCACCCTGCTCGGCAGCGGCAACTTCGTGGTCACCAACGCGCTCCGGGAGGCCGGGGCGAGGGTCGTGTCGTCCCGCCACGAGACCGCCGCCGTGACGATGGCTGACGCCTACGCGCGGGTGACCGGCTCGGTCGGTGTCGTCACCGTGCACCAGGGCCCCGGCCTGACCAACGCGATGACCGGTCTGGCCGAGGCCGTCAAGAGCCGCACCCCGCTGCTGCTGCTCGCTGCCGAGGTCGCCGGGGTGGCCGTGCGCTCGAACTTTCGGATCGACCAGGCCGGGCTGGTCACCGCCGTGGGGGCCGGCGTCGAGCGATTGCACGGGCCGCAGAGCGCGGTCACCGACGTGGTGCGGGCCTACCGGCGGGCCGTGGTGGAGCGCCGCCCCGTCGTACTGCTGATGCCGTTGGACGTCCAGGCGGCCGAATGTGGTGATGACACTGTCCTGCCGCTGGCCGCGGTGAGCCCGGTCCGCCCGGCTGTTGGCGCCGTCCAAAGCCTCGCCGATGCCCTCGAGAAGGCATCCCGACCAGTGGTTCTCGCCGGACGTGGCGCCGTGCTCGCGGGCGCCGGTGCGTTGCTGGAGGAGCTCGCCGACGCCACCGGCGCGTTGCTCGCGACCTCGGCGGTTGCCGCCGGCCTGTTCGCCGGCAACCCCTGGGCGGTTGGCATCTCCGGCGGCTTTGCCTCCCCTGTCGGCGCGGGGTTGCTCGTCGATGCCGATCTGGTGCTCGCGTTCGGCGCGTCCTTGACGATGTGGACCACCAGGAGCGGTCGGCTGCTCGGGCCGGGCGCGACGGTGGCCCAGGTCGACGTCGACGAGGGAGCGCTGGGCGCCCATCACCCGGTCGACCTCGCGGTACTCGGGGACGTCGCGGCGACGGCGGGCGACCTGCTCGCCGAGTTGACCCACCGTGGACACGCGCCTGCCGACTGGCGCTCCGAGCCGCTGCGGTCGCAGATCGCCGCCGGCCGGTGGAACGACGTGCCGTACGTCGATGCCGGCACCGACGACCGGATCGACCCACGTACCCTGACCAAGCTGCTCGAGGACCTGCTGCCCGCGGAGCGGACGCTTGTCGTCGACTCGGGTCATTTCATGGGCTGGGCACCGATGTACCTGCGGGTGCCTAGGGAGTCCGGCTTCGTGTTCACCCAGGGCTTTCAGTCCGTCGGCCTGGGGCTCGCCACCGCGGTCGGCGCAGCGTTGGCGCGGCCGGACCGGCTGACCGTCGCCGCCGTCGGCGATGGGGGGCTGTTGATGTCGCTGGGCGAGCTGGAGACCGTCGCGCGGCTCGGCCCGCGGTTGCTCGTCGTGGTCTACGACGACGGGGCGTACGGCGCGGAGGTGCACCACTTCGGTCCGGCCGGGCACGCGGTGGACCTCGCCCAGTTCCCCGAGGTCGATCTGGCGGCGGTGGCCCGCGGCGCCGGCCTCGAGTCGGTCGTCGTACGCCGGGCCGATGACCTCTCGGCCGTGTCGGCATGGCTGGCCGGGGGGGCACCCGTCCCGCTGCTGGTGCATGCCCTGGTCATCCCGACGGTGGTGGCCGAGTGGCTGGAGGATGCCTTCCGCGGCCACTGACCAGGCGGCGGGCGCGTGCGGTCAGTGGGTCGTCAGTGCGAGCACAGGCACCAGCGGCGGGGTGAAGTTGAGCACCTGACCGTAGAAGCTCAGCTCGGCCTCGAGCGCCGTGATGATCGTCTCGGCCTGACGGAAGCCGTGCTGCTCGCCCTCGAACAGCAGGTAGGCGTGCGGGATCTGTTTTCGGACGAGCGCATCTCGAAACAATGCTGCCTGCGCGGGAGGCACGACCTGGTCGTCGGCCCCCTGGAGCAGCAGGACGGGGCAGGACAGGCCGTCGACGTGCGTGAGCGGCGACCGCTCCTGGTAGGTCGCGAGCGCCTCCGGGAGCGGCCCGACCAGCCCGTCGGTGTAGCGGGACTCGAAGTCGTGCGTGTCCTGGGCGAGGGTGATCAGGTCGGCGACGCCGTAGTACGAAGCGCCGGCCGCGAAGGTGTCCGTTCGGGTCAGGGCCGCCAGCACGGTCCACCCCCCGGCGCTGCCGCCGCGGATGAGCAAGCGGCCGCTGTCGGCCAGAGCGGCATCGGCGAGACCAAGGGCGGCTGCGGCGCAGTCCTCGACGTCGACGACTCCCCACTGCCCGCGCAGCGCATCGCGGTATGGCCGGCCGTAGCCCGTCGACCCGGCGTAGTCGACATCGACGACGCCGATGCCGCGGCTGGTGAAGTAGACCTTCTCCAGGTCCAGGACATGCGAGACCTGCGCGGTCGGTCCGCCGTGCACAAAGACGACGTACGGCGGCAGCTCGCCCTCGGGGGCCCGCGAAACCGGTGAGGTGGGCGGGTAGATCAGCGCGTGCACGATCCGGCCGCCTGCGCTCGGGAAGCTCCGGCGGGTCGGGACCGGGAGCCAGTCGGCACCGATGGGCACCTCGGCGCTGACGTGCACGACGTCGTATCCGCCGTCGGCGTCCAGGACGACCAGCGACGGTGGCGCCATCGCCGAGCCGCCGATCGCGACGACCCGTCGACCGTCGGTGTGCAGCATCGGGGACCACGACGTGAAGGGCAGATCCAGGTCGGTCAGCGAACCGTCAGGTGCGATCACCCCCAGGCGGTCGCCGTGCAGTGCGATGAGCCGACCGTCATCCAGCCGAACGCACCACGTCATCCCGAGCAGCCACAACGGTCCGCCGAACTCCTGCTCGGCCGGATGCATCGGTGTCACGTCGCCAGCCAGGCCGACGCGGACGAGATTCCACCACGACGAGCGGTCGCTGATCGCGACCAGCGACCGCTCGTCGAGCCACTCGGGCTGCAACACCGACTCCCGCGGGCCGCCGAGCAGCGTCCGGGGTGCGCCGACGAGCCCGCCGTCGATCGTGGCGACCCGCAGTTCGGTGCCATCCCAGGGCATCTGCGGGTGCTCCCAGCCGATCCACGCCAGGCTGCGGCCGTCCGGTGAGACGCGCGGGTTCGCCAGGAAATGCCTGTCCTTGACCAGCACTCGGAGACCGGAGCCGTCCAGTGCCACCGCCACCAGCGCGCGGCTCACCGTGCCGGCCTCGTGCAGCTCACGGACGCACCACACCTCGTCGCCCACGAGCAGCAAGTCGGCGTACCTGGCGCCAGCCGGCTCGGCCGGCTCGGCGGTCAACGCCACTGGCTGCCCGCCCGGGTCGAGGCGCCACAGCCGCTGGTCGGCGAAGTTCGTGAACACCACGGCGCCCGCCGCGACCAGCCAGGGGTTGCCGCCGTATTCGTGCACCCGCGTCCGGGCGTTCCATGGCGCAGGGAGCACATCTTGGACAGTCCCGTCGGCCAACCGGCGGACGATCACGTTGCGACCTGCCTCAGCCGGCCGGCCCTCGACCCACCAGACGTCACCTTCGGCCAACCTCGGCCAGGACACATGCACCGTCCCGGCGGCAACGTCGGCCGCTGACAGTGGAGAGGGCCAGGCGCCGTAGTTCGTTGTCATGGCCGTCATCTTGCCGCGAGACGATTCGGTCCGGGCTACCCGCGGCCGATGTAGGGCATCGAGGTGGCCAGCACCGTCAGGCTCGCGACATTGGCGTCGAGCGGCAGGCCGGCCATGTAGACGACGGCCCGCGCCACATCTTCGACCGCCATCCTGGGCTCGGGGCGCACACTGCCGTCGGCCTGCTGGACGCCACGCGCCATCACCTCGGTCATCTCGGTCGCTGCATTGCCGACATCGATCTGCCCGCAGGCGATGTCGTATGGACGGCCGTCCAGGGAGGTCGATTTGGTCAGGCCGCTGATGGCGTGTTTCGTGGCGGTGTAGGCGGCCGACATCGGCCGCGGGACGTGCGCGGAGATCGACCCGTTGTTGATGATTCGGCCGCCGCGGGGCTGCTGGGCGCGCATGACGCGGAACGCCTCGCGGCTGCACAGGAAGGCGCCGGTGAGGTTGACCGCGACGACCGCCTGCCACTCCGCCAGGGTCACGGCGTCAAGCTCGCGAGCGGGAGCCGACTGGCCGGCGTTGTTGAAGAGCAGGTCGACCCGGCCGTAGGCGGCGACGACCTCGTCGAACAACGCCCGCACCGACGCCTCGTCCGTCACGTCGGTGGAGATCGGCCGCAGCGCCCCGGTGCCGTCGGGCCCGGCTACCGCCTGCAGTGCGTCGGTACGGCGCCCGGCCAGCACGACCTGCCAGCCGTCGGCGGCCAGCGCCCGCGCGGTGGCCGCGCCGATGCCGCTGCCGGCGCCCGTCACGATGGCGATGCTCCCGCGCATGTCAGCTCCTGCCTGCTGCAGTCCTACGCACCAGTCTGCCCTGGCATGTCAGCCTGGCTCGGTGCAGTCCCGACCGCGATACGACGTGAACTGCTCGATCCTGTTCACCGAGTTGCCGTTGCTGGCCCGTCCGCAGGCAGCCAGGGACGCCGGCTTCGACGCGATCGAGTCATGGTGGCCGTTCAGGACGGCGGTGCCGGGTGACCGGGACGTGCAGCGCTTCGCACAGGCCGTACGGGATGCCGGCGTGCGCCTGGTCGCCCTGAACACCTTCGGCGGCGACCTGGCCATCGGTGAGCGGGGCCTGGCTTCGGTGCCGGGCCGGGAGGCGGAGTTCAGCGACAACCTCGACGTCGCTGTCGGCCTGGCCGGCGCACTCGGCTGTCCGGTGTTGCACGTCCTGTACGGCAACCGGGTCGACAGCGCGCCGGCCCAACAGGATGAGCTGGCCGTCGAGCAGCTGGACCAGGCCGCGCGGGCGGCGGGTGCGGTGGGTGCCGTCGTCGTGCTGGAGGCGCTCAGCGGCGTCGATCGCTATCCACTGCGGACGGCTGCTGATGTCTTGCGCGTACTTGACCGGCTGGAGCGGGAGACCGACGGGCCCGGCGCCCGCTGGCTGTGCGACCTCTACCACCTGGCCGTGAACGGGGACGACCTCGACCTCGCCATC
>JAYUMN010000130.1:0-17498 GCA_043762595.1 Frankiales bacterium | reverse complement strand
CCCCCGTTGGGTGCGGGTCTTCGTGCGCGAGCTGGCCATGGATACCCCGTGATCCACGCAAGGTTGGGCACCACCAGCCAGATCCACCCGGCCCCCCTGCTTGCGTAGATCACCGGGCTGCGGGACACCGACGACGGGCGCGTCGCGCTCGGTCACAGCACGTCGCCAACCAGCACCGGCTCGGCGACGAGCTCGACCCCGAACACGTCGCGAACCCCGTCGCGCACCTCGCGGGCCACCGCCAGCAGGTCGGCCGTGTGCCCGCCGCCGCGGTGCACCAGGGCGAGGGTGTGCTTGGTGGACAGCCCGACCGGACCTTCGCCGTACCCCTTGGCGAACCCGGCCCGCTCGATCAGCCAGGCGGCACTGACCTTGGCGCGCCCACCGGCTGCCGGCCAGCTCGGGGCGCCGGTCGGAACGTGCTCGAGCACCGGGTTGGTGAAGAACGAACCGGCGCTGCGACTGTCCGGGTCGGCCGGGTCCAGCACCATGCCCTTGCCGCGACGCAGCGCTAAAACAGCCTCCCGCACCGAGCTGGCCGGTGCGCGGGAGCCCAGTTCGACGCCGAGGGCGCGGGCCAGCTCGGCGTACCGGACCGGCAGCGCGGGACCCCCCTCGGCGAGGGCGAACAGCACCGAGAGCACAACCCACCGGCCTGGTTCGACCTTGAACCGGCTGTGCCGGTAGGCGAAGCCGCAGTCCCGGGCCGGCAGGGTGCGGACCGCGTCGGTTGCGGTGTCGAGCACCCGCACGAATGCGACGGTGTCGGAAAGCTCCGAGCCGTAGGCGCCGATGTTCTGGACCGGGCTGGCGCCAACCGTGCCGGGGATGCCCGACAACGCCTCGAGGCCAACGAGGCCGTCCGCGACGCAGACCGCCACGAGGCCGTCCCAGTCCTCACCGGCGGCCACCTCGAGCAGCACCCGTCCGTCCTCGCGGCGACCGGACAGTCCATGGCTGCGGACCAGCACGACGGTGTCCACGCCGGCGTCGGGCAGGACGACGTTGCTGCCGCCGCCGAGCACGAGCGCGCCGGGCAGGGAGCGAACCGCGGTGACGAGCTCTGCCTCGTCGTACGCCGCGACGAGGCGCCGGGCCGGGCCGCCAAGGCGGAGCGTCGTCAAGGGCGCGAGGGGGACGTCCGATCGCTCGAGCACCCGGTCAGGCTAGGCCGGGGCGAGCACGGTGCGTCGGGTCTGCCGCCGGCGCTCGCCCAGTAGGTCAGCGGTGAAGACCACCAGGGCGAGCCAGACGAGGCAGAAGCCGAGCAGCCGGGCCAGCCCGAGCGGCTCGTGGAACAGCAGAACACCCAGCAGGAACTGCATGGTCGGGGCGAGATACTGCAGCACGCCCAGGGTCGACAGCGGCACCCGGTTGGCGGCGCCGGCGAAGGCCAGCAGCGGTACCGCCGTGACCACACCGGCCAGCGCGAGCAGCAACGGGTGGCCGAGGCCATGCCCAGTGAAGGTCGCCCGGCCGGTCACCCCCAGGCCAGTGAGAAACAGCGCCGCGACGGGCGCGAGAACCGCCGTCTCGACCGCCAACGCCGGCACCGCCGCGACCCCCGCCTGCTTTTTCAACAAGCCGTAGAAACCGAACGAGAAGGCAAGCACCAGGGCGATCCAGGGTGGCCGGCCGTTCTCGATCGACAGGACAACCACCGCCACCAGCGCTGCCGCAACCGCGAACTTCTGGGCCGGCCGGAGCCGCTCGCCAAGCACGACCACGCCGAGCAGCACCGACACCAGCGGGTTGACGAAGTAGCCGAGCGAGGTCTCCACCACGTGGTTGCTCGTCACGCCGTAGATGTAGGTGCCCCAGTTGATCGAGACCAGGACGGCCGCCGCGGCGAGTTTCGCCAGCCGCCCGCGATCGCGTACGACGTCGCCGACGGCCGACCAGCCTCGGGTGACCTGCAGCAGGACGAGGACGACCACGAGAGACCAGAGCACCCGGTGCGCGAGGACTTCGAGGGCGCCAGCCGGGGCCAGCAGCGGCCAGTAGAGCGGGAACAGCCCCCACAGCAGGTAGGCCAGCACGCCGTACGCGGTGCCCCGGCGGGACTCCCGCAGGGCGATGTCATGCACCCCGGCAGCCTACGTGGGTCGCCGTCGGGCTCAACCGCGCGTCATCGGCCAGACTGTTGGCTCGACGTGTGACAAAGGGGGCAGGGCGGATGAGCGAGCTGGCTCGCGAGGTTGAGCGCGAGCAGGCCGTCGTCGACCGGGCGCTGGCCCGGCTCGAGCAGCTACGGGCCGAGGCGCTGCGCCGCGAGCGGGAAAGCCTGCGGCCGACCGGCGGGTCACCCCAGGCGGTCTACGAGCGCGACGTCACCGCCCTCGCCGCGGCCGCCCGGCGGGTGGATCTCGACGCCGCCGGGGAGGGCCTGGTATTCGGCCGACTCGACGTGCTGGATGGCGCGCCCCTGCACGTGGGTCGGCTCGGCATGCGAACCGAGGACCAGGAACCCATCGTCGTCGACTGGCGAGCACCGGCCGCCGCACCGTTCTACCGGGCGACGGCCGCCGAGCCGCTCGGGGTCGTCCGGCGGCGGACCATCAGCTGCCGCGGCCCGGTCGTGACCGGGATCGAGGACGAGCTGCTGGACCCCGACGCGCCCCTGGCCGGCACCGTCGTCGTGGGTGACGGGGCCTTCCTGGCCGCGGTCTCCCGGGAGCGCGGACCGCAGATGCGCGACATCGTCGCGACCATCCAGCGTGAGCAGGATCTCGCCGTCCGGGCCCCCGACGACGGCGCCCTGGTCGTGACAGGTGGCCCCGGTACCGGCAAGACCGCGGTCGCCCTGCACCGGGTCGCCTACCTGATGTACGCCAAGCGCGAGTGGTACGCCCGGCGCGGCGTCCTGGTGGTCGGGCCGTCGCCGGTCTTCATCGACTACATCGGCGCGGTGCTGCCCTCGCTCGGCGAGACGAGCGTGCGACTGTCCGACCTCGGCTCGCTCCCCGTCCTGCCCCGCGGCCTGACCGTCGACGGGTACGACGAGCCGGCCGTCGTCGCGCTGAAGGGCTCGGCCCGCACCGCCCAGCTGCTCGGCCGGGCCGTCCGTCACCTCGCCGGTGCCGCCCGCGTGCCGGACCTCGAGCTGACCCACTGGGGGGTCACCTTCACCGTGCCGGCAGGCGATCTCATCCGGCGGCGACAGCAGGTCGGGCGGTCCCCACGCAGTCACAACGCCGGCCGGGCCGCCTTCACCAGCGGGGTCGTCGAAGCCGCCTGGCGGGCTTGGGAACGCCGGCCGCAGGCGCCCCGCCCCGAGCCGGGGGACCGTGAGGACTTCGGCAACTGGCTCCGCACTGACCCGACATACACAAAGATCATCGATGCGGCCTGGCCGGTGCTGGTGCCCGGCCAGGTGATCGAGGCGTTGCGTAGCGGAGCGGTGCCGCTCGGCCGGCTGGGCGGCGGGCTGTTCACAGCCGCCGAGCTCGAGCTGCTCGGCCGGTCCTTTCCGACCACCTCGCTCAGCGCGGGCGACGCCGCCCTGTATGACGAGCTGGCCTCGATCCTCGGGCCGCCACCGGAGCCCGAACCGGACCCGGACGACGAGTGGGACGAACTCGCCGACCTCGACGCCCGAGCCCGGGCGAGCGAGGTCACGACGTTCGCCGACCGCAACCGCAGCGCCGGGGCCTCACTGGCGGGCGACGCCGACTACCGCACCTTTGCGCACGTCGTGGTCGACGAGGCGCAGGACGTCACCCCGATGCAGTGGCGGATGCTCGGCCGACGCGCCCGCGGCGCCACCTGGACGATCGTCGGCGACTGGGCGCAATCGGCCTGGCCCGATGTGGACGAGGTCCGTACCGCGATGGATGACGTGCTCGGTAAGGCTCGGGTGCGGGCCTCGGAGCTGACCACGAACTACCGCACGACAACCGAGGTGGCCGAGCTCGCGGCCCGGGTGCTGAGCCGGATCGATCCGGCTGCGGTGCCCCCGACCGCGGTGCGGTCGACCGGCCTCGAGCCCGCCTGGCTGATTGCTGCGGACCTGTTGGCCGCACTGCCCGCCGCGGTGGCCGAGCTCCTCACCACGGTCACCGGGACCGTCGGTGTCGTCTGCCCACATGCGATGCTTGCCGCCGCTCGGTCGACCCTCCCGCTCGACCCGCGGCTGTCGATCGTCGACACCTGGCAGGTCAAGGGGCTCGAGTACGACGGCTGCGTGGTCCTCGCCCCCGAGGTCATCGCCACCGAGGCGCTCGGCGAGTTGGCCGGTCTCCGCACGCTCTACGTCGCGGTAACCCGGGCCACCCAGCAGCTGGTGGTGCTCTCGACCGGGCCGCTGGAGGCGGTGCTCAGCTCACCGGCTCGCTAAAGACCGAGGCCACGGGCGATCAGCATCAGCTGCACCTCGGTGGTGCCCTCACCGACCTCGAGGATCTTGGAGTCGCGGTAATGCCGCGCCACCGGGTAGTCGTTGATGAAGCCGTACCCGCCGTGCACCTGCGTGGCATCGCGGGCGTTGTCCATCGCCGCCTCGCCGGCCACCAGCTTGGCGATCGAAGCCTCCTTCTTGAACGGCAGCCCGGCCAGCATCTTGGCGGCAGCGTCGTAGTAGCAGGTGCGGGCCACGTGCGTCCGCGCCTCCATCCGGGCGATCTTGAACGCGATGCCCTGGTTCTGCCCGATCGGCCGACCGAACGCCTCCCGCTCCTTGGCGTACTTCACGCTCTCATCGACGCACCCCTGCGCGGCGCCGACGGCCAGCGCGGCGATCGCGATCCGGCCTTCGTCCAGAATGTGCAGGAAGCCGGCGTAGCCGCGCCCGCGCTCGCCCAGCAGGTTGGCCTCGGGCACCCGCACGTCATCGAAGGAAAGCGGGTGGGTGTCGGAGGCGTGCCACCCCACCTTGTCGTACGCCGGGCCGACGGTGAAGCCGTCGGTGGGCACCGGCACCAGGATCGAGCTGATCTCCTGCTGGCCGGAGCTCAGCCGCCCGGTGACCGCGGTGACGGTCACCAGCGAGGTGATGGTTGTCCCGCTGTTGGTGATGAAGGCTTTGCTGCCGTTGATCCGCCACTGGCCGTCCTCGAGGACGGCGGTGGTGCGGGTGCCGCCCGCGTCGCTGCCGGCGCCAGGCTCGGTGAGGCCGAAGGCGCCGAGAGACGCGCCCGAGGTGAGCGACGGGAGCCACTGCTGCTTCTGGGCCTCGGTCCCGAACCGAAAGACCGGCATGGCGCCGAGAGACACCCCCGCCTCGAGGGTGATTGCGACGGACTGGTCGATCCGGCCGAGCTCCTCGAGGGCCAGGCAGAGGGCGAAGGAGTCGCCACCCATCCCGCCGTACTGCTCGGGGAATGGCAGCCCGAACAGCCCCATCTCGCCCATCTGCCGGACGACGTCGTACGGGAAGGTCCGGCTGGCGTCGTGGTGGTGGGAGACGGGCGCGACGACCTCGCGGGCGAACTCCTCGACAGTCTTGCGAAGCGACTGTTGCTCATCGGTGAGCCGGGTGTCGAGCATCATGTCTCCTTGATCTGCAGTGCTTGTACGACGCGGGACGGGCTGGGTCGGCCGAGCTGCCCGGCCAGCCAGGTGCTCGTCGCGACCAACGCGGTGAGGTCCACCCCAGTGTCGATCCCGAGGCCGTGCAGCTGCCACAGCAGGTCCTCGGTGGCCAGGTTGCCGGTGGCGCTCTCGGCGTAGGGACAGCCGCCGAGTCCGCCGGCGGACGCGTCGACGACGGTGACGCCGTGTTGCAGGGCGATCAGGGTGTTCGCCAAGGCCTGGCCGTAGGTGTCGTGGAAGTGCACGGCCAGCCGGTCGGCGGTGACCCCCTGTTGGGCCAGCGCTTCGAGCACCGCCACCACCTGGCCGGGGGTGGCGACGCCGATCGTGTCGCCGAGCGAGAGTTCGCCGATGCCCATGTCGAACAGTGTGCGCGCGTGCCCGGCGACGACGGCCGGTTCGACCGGGCCCTCCCACGGGTCGCCGAAACACATCGACAGATAGCCGCGCACCGCCAGGCCCTCGGCCCGGGCGCGGTCGACGACCGGCCGGAACATCGCCAGCGACTCGGTGACGGTGCGGTTGAGATTTCTCCTGGCGAACGCCTCGGTCGCGCTGGCGAAGATGGCGATCTCGCGCACCCCGGCGGCGAGCGCCCGGTCGAGGCCCTTGCTGTTGGGCACCAGTACCGGCAGCCGCATCCCAGCCGGCGCCGGTCCCAGCTCGGTCAGCAGCTGCTCAGCGTCGGCGAGCTGCGGCACCCATTTCGGCGACACGAAGCTGGTCGTCTCGACCGCGGTGAGCCCGGCGGAAAGTAATCTTCGGACGAACTCCGCCTTCACCTGGACGGGTACGACGGTCTGCTCGTTCTGCAGGCCGTCGCGCGGGCCGACCTCGTAGACGGTGACTCGGGATGGCAGCCCGGCGAGCGGCGTCACGGGGTCACCTGCACGAGCAGCTGGTCGACGACGACCTGTTCGCCGAGCCGGACGTGCAGCAGGGCCGTTCCGTCATACGGCGCGAGCAGGGTGTGCTCCATCTTCATCGCCTCCACCAGGACCAGCGCCTGCCCGGCGGTGACCTGCTCGCCGTGCGCGATCTGCACCGCGATGATGCTGCCCGGCATCGGGCTGCGGACCTCACCGTCGTGCGCACCGGCTGCTTGCTCGCGCAGCGTCTGGACCTGCTCGGACAGCGCCCAGGCCCCGCCGGCCGAGCCGACCCACACGGTCCCGCCGGCAGCGGCGGTGGCCCAGCGGCTGGTCGTGCCGTCGACGGTCAGCAGGACGTCAGGGCCGTCAAGCAGAGCGGTGCAGGTGCGGGGCGCCGCGCCGTCGACGCCGAGCTGGTCGCCGAGCAGGCTCAGCACAGCGGTGCCGCCGCCCGGCAGGGCCAGCCGCCAGGTCAGCGGCGCCGGACCAGCCGGACGCCACCCCGTCGGCGCGTCCCACGGATCGGGGCCACCGAGACCGAGCAGCTCGCGTAGTGCGTAGGCGGCGAGCGCCTCGAAAGGCACCACGGCGGTCACCAGATCGTCGAGATGCCTCTCCACCAGACCGGTGTCGAGCCGCCCAGCTTGCACGTCAGGATGGGCCAGCAGCGCCCGCAGGAACGCCGTGTTGGTGCCGACACCGAGCACGACCTGCTCGGCGAGCGCCCGGTCCAGCCGGGCCAGCGCCGTCGCGCGGTCCGCGCCCCAGGCGATGACCTTGTTCAGCATCGGGTCGTAATTACTGCCGACGACACTACCAAGCAGCAGGCCGCTGTCGACCCGGATGCCCTGCCCGACAGGCTCTTTCAGCCGCAGCACCGTGCCCCCGGTCGGCAGAAAACCGCGCGCCGGGTCTTCGGCGTAGGTCCGCACCTCGATCGCATTGCCGGTCAGGACGACCTCGTGCTGGGTGAACGGCAGCGCGAGGCCGGCCGCCACCCGCACCTGCTGCTCGACCAGATCGATGCCGGTCACCAGCTCGGTGACCGGGTGTTCGACCTGCAGCCGGGTGTTCATCTCCATGAAAAAGAACTCGTCGGGGGCCGCCGCCGACACGATGAACTCCACCGTTCCGGCGCCGGTGTACCCGACGGCCCGGGCGGTCTCGACGGCTGCGGCACCGATCCGGGCCCGGGTGGCCCCGTCGAGCAGCGGCGAGGGCGCCTCCTCGACGACTTTCTGGTGCCGACGCTGCAGGCTGCACTCCCGCTCACCGAGATGCAGCGTCGTCCCAAACGTGTCGGCGAGGACCTGCACCTCGATGTGCCGGGGCCGGAGCACGAACCGCTCGAGGAACAGCGTGTCGTCGCCGAACGACGAAGCCGCCTCCCGCCGGGCCGAAGCGAGCGCCGCCGGCAGCTCGGCCGGGTCGGTGACCAACCGCATGCCCTTGCCACCGCCGCCTGCCGACGGCTTGACCAGCACCGGAAAGCCGACCTCCCGCGCGGCGACGACGAGGTCGGCGTCAGTCATCCCGGCTTCGGTGCGACCGGGGACGACCGGCACGCCAGCTGCCGAGACCGCCTGCTTGGCCCGAATCTTGTCGCCCATGACCTGGACCGCGTGCACCGGCGGGCCGATGAAGACGACCCCGGCGACCGTGCAGGCCCGGGCGAAGTCGGCGTTCTCGGCGAGGAAGCCGTAGCCCGGGTGGATGGCCTGCGCCCCGGTCCGGCGGCACGCCTCGAGCACCCGCTCGATCGACAGGTAGCTCTCTCGGGCCGGCGCCGGGCCGAGCCGCACGGCCAGATCGGCCTCGCGCACGTGCCGGGCCCCTGCATCGGCGTCGCTGTAGACCGCGACCGACCGGATCCCCATGGCCCGCAGCGTCCGCAGCACCCGCACCGCGATCTCGCCCCGGTTGGCCACGAGCACGGTGTCGAACACGTGCCGCACCCTAGGCCGAGCCGGGCCGGGGTGGTCGCTGGCCCGGCTCCCGCGCGCCCAAAGATCATCTCGGGCCGCACCCTGGTGATCTTTGCGGGGTTGGCCCGGCTGGATGGGCTCCCCACCGTCCAAAGATCAACTGTCGTCCGGCGCCGAGTCGCCGCGCCCTGGTGATCTTTGTGCGGCTGGCCAGCCCGGCGCCGCTCCTCACTGTCCAAAGATCAACTCCCGTGAGGCCCCCTGGGCCGGATGATCTTTGCGCGCAGTGGGCAACGTGCAGTCGGGCGTTGCCCACTGCCCACTGCACGTTGCCCACTGCACGTTGCCCACCTCACGTTGCCCACCTCACATCCGGAAGACGCCGTACCGGACCGGTTCCAGGGGTGCGTTGGCGGCCACCGACAGGGCGAGACCCAGCACCGTGCGGGTGTCGAGCGGGTCGATCACGCCGTCGTCCCAGAGCCGCGCGGTCGAGTAGTAGGGGTTGCCCTGGTCCTCGTACTGCTGCCGGACCAGCTCCCGCAACACGCCCGTCTCAGTCCCCTCCTTGGCGACCGCTACGAGGACCGACGCGGCCTGGTCGCCGCCCATCACCGAGATCCGAGCCCCCGGCCACATCCATAGCAGCCGAGGCGAAAAGGCCCGCCCGCACATCGAGTAGTTACCGGCGCCGAACGACCCGCCGATCACCACGGTCAGCTTCGGCACCCGCGCGCAAGCGACCGCCGTCACCATTTTTGCGCCGTGCTTGGCAATGCCCCCGGCTTCGTACTCGCGGCCGACCATGAAGCCGGTGATGTTCTGCAGGAACACCAGCGGCACCTGCCGTTGGTCGCACAGCTCGATGAAATGCGCGCCTTTCATCGCTGACTCGCTGAACAACACCCCGTTGTTGGCGACGATACCGACCGGGTGCCCTTGGATCCTGGCGAACCCGCAGACCAGCGTCGCGCCGTACTCAGCCTTGAACTCGTGGAACCGGCTGCCGTCGACGAGCCGGCCGATGACCTCGTGCACGTCGTACGGCGTTCTGGGGTCGGCCGGCACGACGCCGTACAGCTCTGCGGGGTCGAGCGACGGCTCCTGCGGCGGGTCGACCTGCCAGGACCGCGGTGCACGGGGGGCGAGGGTGCCGACGATCGCGCGGACGATCCGCAGCGCGTGGGCGTCGTCGTCGGCGAGATGGTCGGTGACACCGGAGGTCCGGCTGTGCAGCAGCCCGCCACCGAGGTCCTCGGCGGTGACCACCTCACCGGTGGCGGCCTGCACCAGCGGCGGGCCACCGAGGAAGATCGTGCCCTGGTCGCGCACGATGACGGCCTCGTCGCTCATCGCCGGGACGTAGGCACCGCCAGCCGTGCAGGAGCCGAGCACGGCCGCGATCTGGGCAATCCCCTGAGCGCTCATCGTGGCCTGGTTGTAAAAGATTCGGCCGAAGTGCTCCCGGTCTGGGAAGACCTCGTCCTGCTTGGGCAGGAACGCCCCGCCAGAATCGACGAGATACAGGCAGGGCAGCCGGTTCTGCAAGGCGACCTCCTGTGCGCGCAGGTGCTTCTTGACCGTCATCGGGTAGTAGGTGCCGCCCTTGACGGTGGCGTCGTTGGCGACAACCACGCACTCGCGGCCGGCCACCCGCCCGATGCCGGTGATGATGCCGGCCCCGGGCGCTTCCCCGTCGTACATGCCGTGCGCTGCAAGGGGACTGAGCTCAAGGAACGCGCTGCCGCGGTCGAGCAGGGCGTCGACGCGTTCTCGTGGCAGCAGCTTGCCTCGGCCGACGTGGCGTTGGCGCGAACGCTCGGAGCCACCCAACGCGGCCGCGGCGAGGGTGCTGCGCAGCTGCTCGACCAGCACCCGGGTGGTGGCGGCGTTGCGGGCGAACGACGCACTGCCGGAGTCGCAGGTCGAGCGAAGGACTGGCGCGTCCACGGGCGAGCTCCTCGGTCGGGAGCGGCAAGCATCCCCTAGATGTGGAACGTGCTCCGGAGCGACCTGGCCGTCGCGGCGGCCCGCAGAGGAGTCGCGCCGGACAGTTCGGCGGCGTATCGCGTCCACGAATAGTGTGAGAACGCCGCCGAACTCACGACATGTGCGGTCTGCGGCGCGATCACTACGGTCAGCACCCTGTTGGGTCCGGACGTGTCGTCCTCGTCGAAGGTCACCACGATTGCCAACCGGCCGGCCTGGTAGTCGGGCCCGCGCATGACGACCGCGAGCCAGCTCCGCAGCCAATTGTCTGCCGTGCCCAGCTGGCAGTCGTGCGCGTCGTGGCACAGGTCTGGGACGAGCACCCCGACGGTGGGCAGTGTGCCGGCGTCGATGTCGTGCCGCAGGTTGCCGGCCGTCGTCGTGCCGGCTGGGACATCCCAGCGGCGGCAGTTGAGCCGCTCCGCCCCGCTGGCGAAGTAGGCCCAGGGGTTGTGCTTCACGGCGTACCGGCTGGTGCCGGTCGTCCTGCAGTTGCCCGACATGCCCTCGGCGTAGGTCTTCGCGGTCCTACCGTGCGAAAGCGCCTGACCGAACACGCTCGAACCGTCGATCGGGTGCGCGGCCGGACCGGCGTCGTCCGTCACGGCGTACGACGAGCCACCGGCGAGCGCCAAATAGTTTGGCAGCGACGGGTGGGTCACCGCCTGCCAGGAGTTGGCGTAACCGTAGGTGCGGGCCATCGCGGCAAGCCACGGCATGCCATGCAGCGCGGAGCCCACGGTGTGGTTTTCCTCCACGACGGTGAGGACCTTGGTCGGGGTCACCCCGCCCGCCTGCGCGGAGGCGGCATCGGTGGCAAGTGGCAGGGCCAGCAGCAGGGCGAGCCCAGCGAGGGCGGGGCGGCGCGACATGGTGCCAGGGTGACACGAACGGCGGGAAGGTTGCGGACACCCGCCGAGTTGGGGAAGCTAGTTGCAACTGCAATCACAACCTCCCTCTGGAGCTCGCCATGCCTGCTGTGACCGCCGACACCCTCACCCTCGCCCGGGTGCCCGCCGCCGGGCTCGGCGACATGGAGCGGCCCGTGCGGTCCGTCACGACCGCGCCGCAGGGCCATGAGGGCGAGGGCTTCCCGGTCCGCCGCGCCTTCGCTGGCGTCGAGCCGGGCGTGCTCGACCCGTTCATCATGATGGACCAGATGGGCGAGGTGGACTACGCACCCGGCGAGCCCAAGGGCACCAGCTGGCACCCGCACCGCGGCTTCGAGACCGTCACCTACATCATCGACGGTGCGTTCCAGCATCAGGACAGCCACGGCGGCGGCGGCATGATCACCGACGGGGCCACCCAGTGGATGACCGCTGGCGGGGGCATCTTGCACATCGAGACGCCGCCCGCCGAGCTCGTCGTCAGCGGTGGCACATTCCACGGCTTCCAGCTGTGGGTCAACCTGCCGGGCAAGGACAAGATGACTGCCCCGGCGTACCAGAACCTCGAGGGCAGCGAGGTCGCGCTGCTGTCATCGACAGACGGCGGCGCGCTCGTCCGGCTCATCGCCGGCGACGTCGCCGGGCACCGGGGGCCCGGCTCGACCCGCACCCCGATCTCACTCGTGCACGCCTCGGTCACCCCCGGCGCGCAACTGTCCCTGCCGTGGGAGCCGCGCTTCAACGCCCTCGTCTACGTGCTGTCCGGCTGCGGCCGGATCGGGGCGGAGGGTCGGCCGCTGCAGTCCGGTCAGCTCGCCGTGCTCGGCGCCGGCGACCGGATCACCGTGCAGGCCGACGACAGCCAGGACAACCGGCACCCGAGCCTGGAGCTCGTTATCCTGGGCGGCGAGCCGATCCGCGAGCCGGTCGCACAGCACGGCCCGTTCGTGATGAACACCCGCGAGCAGCTCGTCCAGGCAGTCGAGGACTTCCAGTCCGGTCGATTCGGCCAGATCCCGCCGGACGCGCTCATGCCGCACGTCGTGCGCTCCTAAGGTGCGTGCGTGAGCGAACCCACCGCAGCGCAGCGGGACCAGACAGCGCGAGCGGTCAGCGCGGTGATGGGCGAGGCCGACCGGGCCGCACAGCTGCTGGGCATCGAACCCGGCGACATCTCCGACGGCCTGGCCACCATGACGATGCTCGTACGGCCGGACATGGCCAACTCGCAGGGGAACTGCCACGGCGGCATGTTGTTCAGCCTCGCTGACACCGCCTTCGGCCATGCCTGCAACGGCAGCGACGACACGGCCGTCATCGCGCAGGCCTCGACCGAGTTCCTCCGCCCCGCGCCGATCGGCGCCCACCTGACGGCCCGGGCGGTCCGCGTGCACCAGGGGCGGCTGCTTGGCACCTACGACGTCGAGATCCGGGACGAGGAGCAGCGGTTGATCATGCTGATGCGAGGTCGTTCCTGCCGCGTCGGTGGCCGGGTCACCGAACGGGCCGGCTGAGCGGTGTCCACGCGTCCGGCTTGTGCTGCCCCCGGGCAGCGAAAGCCGGCCTCGAGCGGTCGCCCCCCTCCCGGGCGGGGGCAGCGCAGCAGCGCATATCCCGCGTCGTACGACAGGCGCGAAGGGGACGAGCCGCCGCACATAGGGCCACGGCCATCGGGGAAGTGCCCCCTGGCGCCGGAGCCGGGACGATGCTGTCCACCGACAGGGGAGAGGATGGCCGTTGATGAGACTGCTGCTGCCCGAAACGCGAGGGGTCACCGCCGACGACCTCCCCGACCTGTACGACGTCCCGGGCCCGTCACTGCGCGGTGGCTTCGTCCTCGCCCTGGACGGCGGCATCGCCGTCGACGGGACGTCCAAACCGCTCGGTGGTCCCGCCGACCTGGCCGTCTTCCGGGCCCTGCGCACGGTGGCTGACGCCGTGCTCGTGGGCGCCGGCACGGCCCGCAGCGAGGACTACGGACGGATTCGGCACCGGCCTGCGGCGGCGGCCTGGCGGGCGGCGCACGGCCGGTCGGCGCAGACGCCACTGGTCGTGGTCAGCCGCACCGGGCGGCTGGAGCGCGGGGCCAGCCTGCTGACCGGCGAAGAGCCGGTGCTGCTCGCGGTGCCCGAAGATGCGGACGTCCCGGATCGGCCGCACATCGAGGTCCTGCGCGTCCAGGCGGGGCCGACTGCTCTGCTGGACGCCTTGCACGCCCGCGGCCTGCACCGACTGCTGTGCGAGGGCGGCCCGCAGCTGCTCACCAGCTTCGTCCAGGCCAGGCTGGTGGATGATCTTTGCGCAACGACGGCGCCAGCCCTGCTCGGCGCCGGGCCGCAGCTGCTGACCGAGCCGCTGGCCGCGCCCACCCGCCTCATCCTGGCCTCGCTGCTGTACGACGAACCAGGCTTCCTGCTGGCCCGCTGGACCGTCGTACCCGACTGAGCGGCGCCGGGTGGGGCAGGGTGTTGCGATGACGAGGACCCTGTTCAGCGGCGGGCGCGTGTTCGATCCGGAGGGCCTCGCGGTGCGGGCGGCCGACCTGGTGCTGGAGGACGGCCGGGTCGTCGACGTCGGCCCCGGGCTGGACGGCGACGAGGCCATCGACGTGACGGGCAAGACCCTGCTGCCAGGGATGTTCGACTGCCACACGCACGTCGCGATGGCCTCGTTCGACCCGTTGAAGGCGCTCTCCGACCCGTTCTCGCTGCAGTTCTTCTACGCCGTACAGAACCTGCGGACCACCCTCGACCTCGGCATCACCACCGTCCGCGACGCCTGGGGCGCCGACGCAGGGGTCAAGGCCGCCGTCGAACGCGGGATCGTGCCCGGTCCGCGAATGCGCATCACCATCTCGATGGTCGCCCAGACCGGCGGCCACGCCGACGACTGGGAGCTGTGCGGCGGCCACAACCCGTCGTTCGTCGCGCACCCGGGCCGGCCCGCCGGCACCGTCGACGGTCCGGAGAACCTGCGGCGCGTCGTCCGCGAGCTGATTCGGGCCGGCGCCGACGGCATCAAGGTCGCGGCCTCCGGCGGCGTGCTGTCACCCAACACCGATGCCCATCTCGCCCAGCTGCGGCTCGACGAGCTCACCGCCATCGTCGACGAGGCGGCGGCCGCCAACCGCTGGGTGATGGCGCACTGCCACGCAGCCGACGGGGTGCGCAACGCCGTCCGGGCGGGGGTTCGCTCGATCGACCACGGGTCGTTCCTGGACGAGAACGCCGTCGCGCTGATGGTCGAGCGAGGCACCTGGCTGGTGCCGACACTGCTCGCGGCTCGGGGCGTCATCACTGCCGCCGAGGGCGGGTTGCAGCTGCCGCCGGGGGTGCTCGACAAGGCCAGGGACGCCGCCTCGCGGGCCGCCGACTCGATGCGGATGGCGGTCGCCGCCGGGGTGCCGGTGGCGATGGGCACCGACTGCCCGGTCAGCCCGCACGGGACCAATCTGCAGGAACTGCAGCTCATGTCAGACGCCGGGTTGGGGCCGGCGGGGGCGCTGCGGGCGGCGACCCTCGAAGCAGCCCGGCTGATGCGGCTCGACAACGAGCTCGGCACGTTCGCCCCGGGCAAGCGCGGCGATGTCGTGGTGCTGTCCGGTGACCCGCTCGACCTGGCCGACTACGCCGGGCGGGTCGAGCAGGTTTGGAAGGACGGCGTGCTGGTGAGCCACGGCGCGAGCGGTGTTCACCTTGCTGGTGCACACTCGCCAGGGTGACCCCTGACGGCGCGGACCAGCAGCGACCGGCCGAGCTGCCGGGCGACAGGTTTTTAAACCGGGAGCTGTCCTGGCTCGGCTTCAACCGGCGGGTGCTCACCCTGGCGCAGGACCCAGCGGCCCGGCTGCTGGAGCGCTCGAAGTTCATCGCCATCTTCGCCAGCAACCTTGACGAGTTCTTCATGGTGCGCGTCGCCGGGCTGATCCGCCGGCAGGAGACCGGGCTCGGGCTGCGCAGCGCCGACGGTCTCGGCACCCGCCAGCAGCTCACGTTGATCCGCGAGCAGGCCCGCGAACTCGCCCAGGAACACGCCCGCTACTTCCGCGACCAGGTGCAACCGGCGCTGGCCGAGAGCGGCATCGCGTTGCTGTGCTGGGATGACCTCGACCCGGCCCAGCAGAGCAGCCTGCACCAGTACTTCCGCGAGCAGATCTTTCCGGTGCTCACCCCGCTCGCGGTCGATCCGGCCCACCCGTTCCCCTACATCAGCGGCCTCTCGCTCAACCTCGCGGTCCTGGTGCGCGACCCGCACAACGGGGCCGAGCGCTTCGCCCGAGTCAAGGTGCCCAACAACGTCGCGCGGTTCGTGCAGGTCAGTGGCCAGCCGGGCAAGTCGCTTTACCTCCCGCTGGAGGACCTGATCGGGGTCCACCTGCAGCAGTTGTTTCCCGGCCTTGAGGTGATCGGCCACCACGCCTTCCGGATCACCAGGAACGCCGATGTCGAGGTCGAGGAGGACCGCGACGAAGACCTCCTGCAGGCGCTCGAACGCGAGCTGTCGCAACGGCGCTTCGGCCCCGTCGTACGGCTGGAGATCGGTGAGGAGATGGACCCGCACGTGCTCGACCTGCTGGTCCGGGAGCTCGACGTGACCCTCGACGACGTCGTCATGGTGCCGGGCCTGCTGGCGCTCGCATCGCTGCACGAGCTCTACGCCGCGGATCGGCCGGACCTCAAAGACGACGCGTTCGTGCCGTCGACGCACCCCCGACTGGCCGACGGCGAGCAGGCTGCCGACATGTTCGCGGCACTGCGTGAGGGCGACATCCTCGTGCACCATCCCTATGACTCGTTCTCGACCAGCGTCCAACGCTTCCTCGAGCAGGCCGCCGCCGACCCCGCGGTGCTGGCCATCAAGCAGACCCTGTACCGGACCTCCGGCGACTCCCCCGTCGTCGACGCGCTCATCGACGCCGCGGAAGCCGGTAAGCAGGTGGTCGTCGTCATCGAGATCACCGCGCGGTTCGACGAACAAGCCAACATCCGGTGGGCCCGTGCGCTGGAGCGAGCGGGCTGCCACGTCGCCTACGGCCTGCTCGGGCTCAAGACGCACTGCAAGACGGCCCTGGTCGTCCGTCAGGAGAAAGGTGGCCTGCGCCGCTACGCCCACATCGGCACCGGCAACTACCACCCGCGCACGGCCCGGCTCTATGAGGACCTCGGCCTGTTCACCGCCGATCCCGACATCGGCGCCGACCTCACCGACCTTTACAACGCGCTGACCGGCTACAGCCTGCAGACCGAGTACCGCGACCTGCTCGTCGCGCCGCACGGCATCCGGCTCGGCATCGTGGAGCGGATCGAGCGGGAGACCCGCAACGCCGGGGCGGGCCGGCCCTCGGGCATCCGCATCAAGGCCAACAGCATCGTCGACGAGCGGGTCATCGACGCGCTGTACGTCGCGAGCCGGGCGGGGGTGCCGATCGAGCTGACAGTCCGGGGGATCTGCTCGCTGCGGCCAGGGGCGCCCGGGCTCTCCGAGACGGTCACGGTGCGCAGCGTCCTCGGCCGGTTCCTTGAGCATTCGCGGGTCATCTCGTTTGCCAACGGCGGTGACCCCGAGCTGTGGCTCGGTAGCGCCGACCTGATGCACCGCAATCTGGACCGCCGGGTCGAGACCCTGGTCCGGGTCAAGGATCCCGCGGTCAAGGCCCAGCTCAGCGCGCTGCTCGACCGGCTGAGCGCCCCCGACGTACGGCGATGGGATTTGGACCTGGACGGGGTGTGGCACGAACACCCGGGGCGCGACATCCAGATCGAGTTGATGAACCGGGCGGCTGAGCGCAGCGGCGCAGGCTGAGCGCACTACCGTGCGCGCATGAGGCTCGGGGTGCTCGATGTCGGTTCGAACACGGTCCACCTGCTGGTCGTCGACGCCCACCCGGGCTCCCACCCGGATCCGGTCCGCAGCCACAAGGACGAGTTGCGCCTCGCCGAGCTGCTGCAGCCCGACGGCTCGCTCGGCGACCGCGGCCGACGCCTGCTCGTGCAGGCCGTGAAGACGGCGCAGGAGGCGGCCCGCGAGGAGCAGGTCGACGACCTGGTCGCGTTCGCCACCTCGGCTGTCCGCGACGCCACCGACTCGGCCGAAGTCCTCGCGGCGGTCCGCGACGAGGCCGGTGTCGAGTTGCTTGTGCTGCCGGGCAAGGAAGAGGCGGCGATGACCTTCCTGGCCGTGCGGCGCTGGTTCGGCTGGAGCGCCGGACGGCTGCTCAGCCTTGACATCGGTGGCGGCTCACTCGAGATCGCCTGCGGGCGAGACGAGCTCCCGCAGGTTGCGCTCTCTGTCCC
>JAYUMN010000129.1:0-4602 GCA_043762595.1 Frankiales bacterium | reverse complement strand
CGCAGCCCCCGTGGTCGTGGTCGCCGGACCGGGTCTGCCGGGCGCGACCCTCGAGGCCGAGACCATCGCCACGCTCTACCCCGGCTCGGTGCGCCTGGTCGGCGCCGACGCGACCGCGCTGGCCCTGTCAGCCTCGGCAGACGGCGCGGCGCTGCTGCACCTGGCAGCCCACGGATCGCTGCGGTCGGACAACCCGTCGTTCTCTTCGTTGCTGCTGGCCGACGGTCCGTTCACCGTCTACGACCTGGAACGCCTGCGGCGACCGCCGCATCACGTGGTGCTCGCTGCCTGCGACACCGGCCGCGCCCACACGGTGGCCGGCGATGAGATTCTCGGCTTCGGCGCGGCCCTGCTCAGCGGCGGGACGGCCACGCTCGTTGCGCCGGTCGTCCCGGTGCCCGACGGTGAGACGGTGCCGCTGATGCGCGCCTACCACCGGGGGGTGCTGGCCGGCCAGTCGCCGGCAGCGGCACTGGCCGCGGCGCAGGCCGCCGGAGCTGTCGACGAGGTCGGGTGGGCCGCCGCAGCCGGGTTTGTCTGCTTGGGTGCGGGTCTGATCGAGCCGGCCGCCCACGGATGATCTTTGCGCGGTACGGCGGGGCTCAGCGCCCCGGCTGCGCGCCTTGCCCGGCCTCGAGCAACGCGGCCACCGCCGGGCAGGACCGGATCCGGGCGAGCGCCCGGGCCCGGGTCGGCCCGATGCTGCCGATCGGGATGCCAAGCCGGGCGCTGACCTCCCGGTAGTTCAGCGGTGGATCCGCGACCAGCAGCAGCAGCAGCTCGCGTTGGCGGTCCGGCAGCTCGGCGAAGGCGATCAGCAGACTCTGGTGCCGCTCGTCCTCCAGCAGGTCGACGTCGACCGCCCCGTCGGACAACGTGGTCCCGGTCGAGAAGGCTCCGTGGGCCTGCGGATCAACCGGCTCGATGCGTTGACGAGCCCGGACGACGCGCAGGCACTCGTTGCGGGTCGTCGTCGCGATCCAGCCGGGCAGCGCCCGCGGTTCGCGGATGCCCTCCAGGTTCTCGACCAGGCGCAGCCAGACGGTCTGCACGATGTCGTCGGCGTCGTTGCCGTGGATCCGGAAACGCAAGACGATCGACAGCACCAGCCGTGCGTACCGCTCGACGAGGGCATTCCAGGCCGCGCGATCGCCATCCCGGGCAGCCGCGAACAAGGCAGGGACCGGGCTGTCGTCGTCCATGCCGCCCGCCTCCTGCGTCAAGATGCCACCGCCATGATCACCCTAGTGCGCGAACACTGACCTCGAGCCGCAGCGGCCCGACCTCGAGGGCCCGCCCAGTGCCCCGCTCGGCTCGCACCAGGCGCGGCCGATTCCAGCGCAGCGGGGTGAGCGTCGCGGTCAGCACCGGCGTGGTCGGCATCGGATCGGCCGGGACCGGGGCACCGACCCACGTTGGATCGGGCCGTACCGGCGGCGTCGCGAGGTCGGCGAGCAGATCGGCGCGCAGGTCGCTGGTCATACCAGCCCCGCGTAGGCCGTGAGGACGTCGTCGGCAAGCGACCCGTAGGCCAGGGCCACCGGCGAGCTCGGGGCGGCCAGCACGACGGGTCGCTTGGCGAGGGTCGAGCTGGGCACCCGCCGCGACGCCGGGATGCGGGTCGCCAGCACCGGCAGCTCAGTCCCCTCCAGCGCTCCGACGACCTCGCGGGCCGCCTTGCCACCGGCGTCCCACAGCGCGCAGGCCACCCCGATCAGCTGGGCCGAGGTGTTCTCGAACCGCCGGTGCTGCGCTAGGAACGCGATGAGCCTGGCCGCTCCCAGCGCCGAGCCGGGGTCGCTGGTGAACACGGTGAGCACGGCGTCGGCCGCGCAGACCGCCGAGAGAGTGAGGTTGCCCAGGTCACCATGGGTGTCGAGCACGATGTGGTCGTAGTCGGCCAGCAGCGGTCGCAGCACCCGTCGGATGCCGGTGACGATGCCGCCCTGCACGGCGAGGGTCGCCCCCACCGCCTCGAGCGAGGTGTGCGCCGGCAGGAGATCCAGCCCGGGGGCCACGTCCCGGCGTACGACGGTCCGGGGGTCGGCGGCCGGATCCTCGAGCAGGCCCGCGAGGGAGTCCTCTCGACCCTTCGCGACCACCCCGAAGGCCCGACCCAGGCTGTCCTGGGGGTCGGCGTCGACGGCCAGCACCCGGCCGCGCGAAGCCAGGACGACGGCAAGGTTGGCGGCGGTCGAGGTCTTGCCGACGCCGCCCTTGGATGAGCAGACCGCGAGACGCATGTTGACATCGTCGCAGCCCCATGTAACAGCCGTATGCACGCCCGTGGCCGCCGCCAACAACCCGTCCCCGTCTCGTGTTGCGCATGCGGGCCCGAAAGGGACCGCGAACCACGACACGAGCCGGGAGGGAGGCCCGGCTGGTTCTCGTCGGTAGCGTCTGGGCGCGTGACCGTGGCCGTGCGAGTGATCCCCTGTCTCGACGTCGATGCGGGCCGGGTCGTCAAAGGCGTCAACTTCACCGGCTTGATCGACGCTGGCGACCCGGTCGAGATGGCCCGCATCTACGACGCAGAAGGCGCCGACGAGCTGATCTTTCTTGACATTACGGCCAGCAGCAGTTCGCGCGAGACGACGTACGACGTCGTCCGGCGGACGGCCGAGCAAGTGTTCATCCCGCTCACGGTCGGTGGTGGCGTCCGCGATCCGGACGACGTCGACCGCCTGCTGCGGGCCGGCGCCGACAAGGTGGGCGTCAACACCGCGGCGATCGCCCGGCCCGAGTTGCTCGGCGAGATCAGCCGCCGGTTCGGCCGCCAGGTGCTGGTCCTGTCGGTCGATGCGCGGCGAGCACCGGGCACCGCGAGCGGCTACGAGGTCACCACCCACGGCGGCCGCCGGGGCACCGGCCTGGACGCCGTGCAGTGGGCCGCCCGCGGGGAGGAGCTCGGCATCGGCGAGGTGCTGCTGAACTCGATGGATGCCGACGGGACCCGACTCGGTTACGACCTCGAGCTGCTGCGGGCGGTTCGCGCCGCTGTCAGCGTGCCGGTCATCGCGAGCGGCGGCGCCGGCCGGGTGGAGGACTTCGCGCCCGCCGTCGCTGCCGGCGCCGACGCGGTCCTGGCGGCGAGCGTCTTCCACTTCGGGACGCTACGGATCGGTGCGGTCAAGAGCGCCCTGCGCGAGGCCGGCGTCACGGTCCGGTAGGGAATTGCGGTCGACAGGGACGCGCTCTGCAGTGAGACACTTGCGACTCGCAACCGGATGGAGCTTCGTGACCCGCCCCGCACCGGCCGTCCCCGCCGGCGTGATCCGTCGCGGGCTCGGCGTCCTCGGCGTCGCCGTCAAGGAGCAGCCGCGGATCTTCACCTACGCGGTGCTCGGCAGCGCGCTGTTCGCACTGACCACGATCGGCCAGGCATACGCCTTCGGCTACGTCACCCGCACGGTCATCGAGCCCGATATCCGCACCGGCCACGCCCGCCTGGCCGGCCTGGTCACCGCCGTCCTGCTGATCATGGGCGTCGCCACGCTCAAGGTTGTCGGCATCCTCGGGCGGCGGCTCGGGGCCGGCGCGATGCAGTACCGCCTGCAGGCCGACTACCGCCGCCGGGTGACCCGCCGCTACCTGCAGCTGCCCCTGTCCTGGCACCAGCAGCACCCGACCGGCGAGCTGCTCAGCAACGCCAACAGCGACGTCGAGGCGCTGTGGTACCCGATCGCGCCGTTCCCGTTCGCGGTCGGCGTGATCTTCATGCTGGTCGTCACCCTCGGCCTGCTGTTTGCGACCGACCCGCTGCTGGCACTGGTCGGCAGCGTGGTGTTCCCGGCGATCGCCGTGCTGACCGTCGTCTACTCCCGACGGATGTCACCGCTGATGACCCGGGCCCAGCAACTGCGCGGTGAGGTCAGCACGATCGCCCACGAGTCCTTCGATGGCGCCCTGGTCGTCAAGACCTTGGGCAAGGAGAGCGACGAGACGGCCCGGTTCGAGCGGGTCGCCCTCGAGTTGCGGGACACCCTGGTCAAGGTCGGCCGGGTCCGCGGGCTGTTCGATCCGCTGATGGAGGCGTTGCCCGTGTTCGGGGTGCTCGTCGTGTTGGTCGTCGGGTCGTCGCGGGTCGTCAGCGGCGCCCTCGACGCCGGCCAGCTGGTCCGGGTCGCCTACCTGTTCACCCTGCTCGCGTTCCCGGTCAGGGCGATCGGCTGGGTGCTCAACGAGCTGCCCCGCAGCGTCGTCGGTTGGGATCGGGTGCAGCGTGTGCTGACCGCCACCGGCGCGCAGCAGCACGGCACCGGCCGGCTGGCCGGCGGCGGGCCGACCTCGCTCGACGTCGACGGCGTGTCGTTCTCCTACGGCCAGGAC
This sequence comes from Frankiales bacterium, assembly GCA_043762595.1. Lineage (GTDB taxonomy): Bacteria > Actinomycetota > Actinomycetes > Mycobacteriales > SCTD01 > JAYSQK01. The sequence goes on along the minus strand of JAYUMN010000129.1, from coordinate 273 downwards.
CTGGTGCTCGACCGGGTCGCCTTCGACGTGGCGCCCGGCCGAACCGTCGCCCTGGTCGGCCCGACCGGCTCAGGCAAGTCGACCCTCGCCTCGCTGCTGGTCCGGCTCGTCGACCCCCAGACCGGCACGGTGGCCTACGACGGCACGGACGTGCGTCACCTCGCGCCCGGTGCGCTCGCCGAGGTCGCTGCGCTCGTGCCGCAGCAGACGTTCCTGTTCGACGACAGCGTCCGGGGCAACGTCACCCTCGGGCTCGACGTCGCCGACGACCAG
>JAYUMN010000128.1:0-2317 GCA_043762595.1 Frankiales bacterium | reverse complement strand
CTTGCCGCAGGCACTCGGGAACGCCGCCGTGACGTACTTCGGCTCGCCGGTGGGGGGCGTCAGCTTCAGGATGAGCATGTGCTCGGCCATCCAGCCTTCGTCCCGGGCCATCACCGAGGCGATGCGCAGTGCAAAGCACTTCTTACCGAGCAGCGCATTACCGCCGTAACCGCTGCCGTACGACCAGATCTCGCGGGTCTCGGGGTAATGCACGATGTATTTGGTGTCGTTGCACGGCCACGGGACGTCCGCCTGGCCGGGCGCCAGCGGCGCGCCGACGCTGTGCACCGCCGGGACGTACAAGCCCTCCGCGCCGATCGCGTCGAGCGCGGCGGTGCCCATCCGGGTCATCACCTTCATGCTCGTCACGACATACGCCGAATCGGTGATCTCGACACCCAGCCGGCTGAGCTTCCCGCCGATCGGACCCATGCTGAACGGCACGATGTACATCGTGCGCCCACGCATACAGCCGTCGAACACCCTGTCCAGGGTCGTCCGCATCTCGGCCGGCGCGACCCAGTTATTGGTTGGACCGGCGTCTGCCTCCAGCTCAGAACAGATGAACGTGCGGTCCTCGACCCGGGCGACGTCGCTGGGGTCCGAGGCGGCGAGGAAGCTGTTCGGCCGCTTCACGCGGTCCAGCCTGGTGAAAGTTCCGCGCTCCACCAGCAGCGCGGTCAGCCGTTGCCACTCGAGTTCGGACCCGTCGCACCACTCCACCTGATCGGGCTTGGCGAGCGCCGCCACGTCCCGTACCCAGGCCAACAGCGTCGCGTTGCTGGTGGGGGCCTGATCAAGGCCTGGAATGGCTGTTGATGCGGTGGTCATGGGATCCTCTCCACGCGAGTGGGCGCCTGCCGGGAGCACGACGCCAACAAGTGTGTCGGTTTGTTACCCAGCCCGACAGCCCCCCATGCTGTGAGATCCAGCACCTGCTGCATCCTGGGGGAACCGTGAGCGAAACCGTTGGCAGCACGCTCGACCGGGTCGAGGCCGCGCTCAAGCCGCACCTGCGTGGTGTGCTGCACGAAGCGGCGTTCGCCATCTCCCTGGTGACCGGGACGGCGCTGATCTGCCTGGCATCGGGCTCATTGGCCCGGACGTCCGCGATCATCTACGCGACCAGCGTGGTGTTGTTGTTCGGCACCTCGGCCGCGTATCACCGGGGCCGCTGGTCGCCCCGCGCGCACAGCGTCATGATGCGGCTCGACCACTCGATGATCTTCATTCTAATCGCCGGCACCTACACGCCCTTCACGCTGCTGCTGCTGCGGGGGACGACCCGGGACGTCGTGTTCGCCGTCGTCTGGGGCGGTGCGCTGGGCGGCGTCATCGCCCGCAACGCGGTGCGGCAGCCGCCACGCTGGGTCTTCGTGTCGCTCTACCTCGTGCTCGGCTGGACGGCGCTGGGCGTCCTGCCGCAGCTGCTGCACGCGGGCGGCGTGGCCGTGCTCGTCCTGCTGCTCGCCGGCGGCGCCTGCTACACCGCCGGCGCAATCGTCTACGCCACCCAGCGGCCCGACCCTTCGCCCAGCTGGTTCGGTTTCCACGAGGTGTTCCACGCCTGCACCCTCGCCGCGTTCACCGTGCACTACATCGCCGTCAGCCTGGCGGTCTATCGGCCGGCCTGAGCGGCACGCCTCGGCCCACCACGTGGTGCGACGAGGTGGGCCGAGGGGGTGCGACGGGCTAGTTGGCAGGCCCGGCGTCGCGGACCTTCTGGACCGATTGCATCGCGGTGCGGAGCTCGCCGAGCCACTCATCGGCGTGGCTGCCGACGAGCTTGACGCACCAGGCGAGCGCCTCGGACCGGCTGCGCGCAACGCCGCTGTCGACCAGCGTGTCGAGGACCTGCCGTTCGGGCTGGCGGAGCCGGGTCATCACCGGCACCGACACGGTCGTGAAGACCTGCCGGGTCCCGCCGGCCTGCGCCCCCCAGGCGACCTTGCGTCCGTAACGGTGCTCGGCTTCCCGGGCAATCGAGATCCGCTGCTCGCGGGTCTCCTCCCGGAACCGGGTGATGCGGCCGGCTTCGGCGGCGGTGGTCGCCGCCTCGTCCGCACCTGCGGCCGGAGCCGCAACAACGCCGACGACGATGACCTCGTCGCGGTCGACCGTCACCTGCGGCGGGGACTCGAACCAGCCGTCGGGCAGTCGCCCGGTGAACCAGCCTTCGATGCCCTCGGCGGCCGGCACCTCTGCCGCCTCGTGGTGGGCGCGACCGCCTCGCGGTCCCAGCCGCCCATGACTGTCATTGGTGGGGTGCCTCATGGCAGACCCCTTTCTCATCGGCTCGAAATTACATACTTACACA
>JAYUMN010000127.1:0-2366 GCA_043762595.1 Frankiales bacterium | reverse complement strand
GGGAGCGGGGTGGCGAGCGCATCGACAAGCCCGGCGGGCAGTGGCCGGCAGCGCGGCGGGCGATCCGTCACGACGTCCTCCCGGGAAGCCGGCAGCAGGTGGGCAGCTGAGCGGCCGCCCCGGTTGCCCGGGACGGCCGTCGTACCGACCCGTCAGGTCGCCTCACGGCGGCGTGTCGCTCGTAGCGACTGTGTTGGGACCGGGGGCCATGTCGGGGCCGGTACCCGCACCACGGTAGTCCTGTTCGCGACTGCCGTCGGCCGGACGCAGGAGTTGGGACGTCGACCTGCGCATCCCGGCGACCTGGACGACACTTGGCGAACATCCTCGGTGAACCCCGGAGGTCCCCGTGATCTTGGTTGTGGCCCTGCTCGGCCTCGCGCTCCTGCTGTGGTCTGGCATGCGGCTGATGACCTGGCAGGCAGCTCGGCTCGGTGCCGCTGTCCCGGACGGCCGCCAACAGGCCGGGCGGGGACATCTCGGCCGGCGTCCCGCCCCAAGCCTGCCGTTGTTGCCACCCGGCCACCGACCGCCGCCGGGCCTCGGCCCACTCAGCCCCAGCGAGCGATTCCTGGAGACCGAGGCAGCCAGGGGCCTACGCGAGCTGCAACAGTTCCTGGCCGAACGAAGGGCCTGACAGGATCGGGCCATGACCGTCCCGACGCGTACCGCCCCAATGATCGACCCCGGCACCGAGTACGACGAACGCACCGAGGAGCGCTCGCTACAGGAGCCCGGATCGGTCGCACATATCGTCAAAGATCCTGGCAAGGTCACCGAGGCCTACATCCTCGGCAGTCCGGTCGAGGCTCTTTGCGGGCACGTCTTCGTGCCGAGCAAGGACCCTAAGTCGCTGCCACTGTGCGACACCTGCAAGGACATCGCCGACATCCGGACCGACGGCAGGCACGGCGACATCTCCTGACCACCCGCCGCCCGCCGACCCCCACCGGCGGCTCCTGGCCGGTCCGGTTCGGTCTGGCCGAGCTCGTCCGGGACCTCGACCGCCCGACCGGCTGGATGTTGCTCGTCGACGGCACCCCGCAGTCCTACGTCGACACCGGCGATCCCCTGCACCTGGAGTTCGACTACGTCCGGCTGCTCGCCGACATCCTCGAGGTCACTACCTGTCCTGGTACGCCGCTGACGGTGGTGCACCTCGGCGGCGGTGGCTGCACCCTGCCGCGATGGGTGGCCGCCACCCACCCCGGCTCGACCCAGGTGGTGATCGAGGCCGACGGCCTGCTCGCCGATGTGGTGCGCAGCCAGCTGGGGACGCACGGCTTCCGGCTCCGGGTCGGCGACGCCCGGGCGGCCTTGGAGCGCCTGCGGCCGGGCGCCAGCGACGTCGTGGTGGGCGATTGCTTTGTCGGCGCCCGGGTGCCGGCGCACCTCGCCACCGTCGAGCACGTCTGGCAGGTCGCCGGGGTGCTCAACCCGGCGGGCACCTACGTGGTCAACCTGGCCGATAGCGGATCCCTGGTGTTCATCCGCCAGCAGGTCGCAACGATGCTGGCCGTCTTCGAGCACGTGGTGCTGCTCGGCGACCCGGGGGTGCTGCGCGGCCGGCGGTTCGGCAACCTAGTGCTTGCTGGCTCGCAGCAACCGTTCCCACTCGAGGACCTACGCCGGGTCACCGCTCGCGCGCTCGGCCGGGCCCGGGTCGTCGCCGGCCACGATCTGACCTCGTTCACGGCGGGAGCCCGCCCGGCCACCGACGCCGAGCCGCCGGAAGCGCCAACGCCCCCGCCCGACGTCTTCGCAGCCAGCTGAGCAGCCACCGGCCCGGCGTACCCGTTGCTTCTACGCTGACCCCATGCCGTCCCGCCTGCTGTCCCGCCGAGACCTCGACTTCCTGCTCTACGAATGGCTCGACGTCGAGCTGCTCACCAAACGGGCCCGCTTCAGCGAGCATTCACGGGAGGTCTTCGACGCCGTCCTGGAGCTCTCCGAGCAGGTCGCCACCCGGCATTTCGCCACCCATAACAAGCTCGGCGATGCCAACGAACCGACCTTTGACGGCGAGCGGGTGCACCTGATCCCAGAGGTGAAGGCGGCGCTGGATGTCTTCGCCGAGACCGGGCTGCTGGCCAGCAGCATGGACGCCGAGGTCGGTGGTCTGCAGCTGCCGGCGGTGGTCGCGGGGGCCTGCTTCCTGTGGTTCCAGGCCGCCAACGTCGGGACGTCGAGCTATCCGTTCCTGTCGATCGGCAACGCCAACCTGCTGCTGGCCCACGGCACGCCCGAGCAGGTCGACACCTATGTGCGCCCGATGCTGCAGGGCCGCTTCTTCGGCACGATGTGCCTGTCGGAGCCGCAGGCCGGCTCCTCGCTGGCCGACGTCACGACGCGCGCCGAGCCGCAGT
>JAYUMN010000126.1:0-4280 GCA_043762595.1 Frankiales bacterium | reverse complement strand
TCATCGTGCGCACGCCCGGGTCGAGGACCGGATACGGACCGGGAAGGACACTGGCCTCGGGCACCTGCCGAGCAGGCACCAGAACGTCAACGAGGTCTGGGTCGAGCTCGCCCCGATTGCCGCGGACCTGCTCGCCCAAGCCCAGTCGATGCCCCTCACCTACCAGCCCGAGCTGCACCGCGCCGAACCCAAGACGCTGCGGACTCGGCTACTGCACACCGCCGCCCGGATCACGCCCGGGCAGCGCAAAGTGTTCCCACTCCTCGCCGAACATTGGCCCTGGGAACGGGCCCTGACCAAAGCGTTCACCCGCCTGCGCGCAGATCCCACTCCCGACCTGACGGCTACCCAAGTACCGCTCACCGGGCTGGTGCTGGTCCTTGAACTCACCGGAAACACTGAACCCCCGATCGTCCGCCAGTTGTTGGCAAGGCCGTCGCAACCCTGCTCGCCCGGCATGTCGACGGGTACTCGATCTCCAACCCCAGGCTGCAACGGCTTGACGTCACGACCGAGCCTGTCGACGCCGTCCACGGCTGACACCCTGCGCCGGTGGATCGTTGCAGAAGTCCCAGACCTCCAGAAGCAGCTCGTCAGCACGAGGGGATCGGGAGCCGGTCCACCGTCGGAGAATCATCACGTTGCCGACTCTGTCGGCTTCGGTTTCGCTGCTGTCGCGGCGATCTTCACGTTCCGTCTGCCGCCGCGCTGGAGGCCGGGCTGGGTCGCCGCCCTCGTCGGTTTGGCGCTGGCAGCCTTGCTCGTCAGTCGGACCTTCACTGATGTCGGCCATATCTTGGCACTCGGTGTCGGCTTCGCCTCATATCCCCTGACGACCCGAGCATCGGTCAGGTCACGGATTGCAGACCCGCTCCTGTTCTCCGTCGGCCGACTCCCGCTGCAGCGACGGCAACGCTGAGCCCTGGACCCCGCACGGCAGCGCTCGCAACTGTCCCTCGTAGGTCGGTGCCGCGGTCGAGCCCGGCTGAGTCAGGGTGCACCCAAGCGCGGATTAGACACCAGCTGCACCAAACGTGCGACCGACGAGGTAGGTGATGAACATTCCGAGCGCGCCCCCGACGACGGTCCGGATGACCGCTCGTCGTGGACTGGCACTTCCTAGCGTGGCGCTGAGCGCGCCGGTCATCGCGAGGGAGAGCAGCACCACGATGAACGTGACGGGCACTCGGACGGCTGCGGGGGTGAGCAAGATCGCGAGCAGCGGTAGGGCCGCGCCGGCGCTGAAAGAGATGCCGGAGGCGATCGATGCCGCATGTGGACTGGTCAGTGCATGAGGGTCGAGGCGGAGTTCCGCCTCAACATGGGCCCCAAACGCATCATGCTCGGTCAGTTCGGCGGCGACGGTGCGGGCGGTCGCTGCCGACATGCCCTTGGCCTCGTAGATCGCAGCAAGTTCGGCGAGCTCAGCGGCTGGGTCCTGTGCGAGCTCGTGGCGTTCTTTATCCAGCAGCGCCCGCTCGGTGTCACGCTGGCTGCTCACCGACACGAACTCACCGAGGGCCATGGCAACGGCCCCGGCGACGAGACCCGATATCCCTGCAGTGAAGATCGCGCCACGTGACGCTGAGGCTCCCGCGACCCCAACGACGAGACCGGCCGTCGAGACGATGCCGTCGTTTGCACCGAGCACACCAGCACGCAGCCAATTCAGTCGTGACGAGATGCCTCCCTGATGCGGTTCGCTCCGGTGCCACCCGGGCTTCACCAGGCGGTCGGAGGTCCCCCCGGTGTCGTGGCGCCCGGTGGGCGGCGGGCCCACGTGACCGCGGCGGCTACCGGACATGGACGATTCCCATCATGCCCTTGTCCTCGTGGTCGAGGATGTGGCAGTGATACACGGCGCGGCCGGTGAAGGTCTCAAAGGCGATGCGGACCGTGATGTGGCTGTGCGCTGGCACATTGATCACGTCCTGCCAGATCACCGCGGTGACTGGCTGTCCGCCGACCTCAACAAGTTGCATCGGCCAGACATGCAGATGAAAGGGGTGATCCATGGAGCTTGTATTGGCAATGGTCCATTCCTCGACGGCGCCGCCGGGAACGACCTGGTCGATGCGGCTCGGATCGAAGACCCGGCCATCGATGGTGAAGTCCATTCCACCACCGCCCATGCCGCCGCCCAGGCCGGCGCCCATGCCCATCGTGAAGGTGAGTTGTCGGCGGCCGGCCGAAGGCGTGTCGCGCAGGTCTCGCGGCACCGCTTGCCTGGCTATCGGTGGCAGCACCGGGACTGCATCCCCGGACACCTGCAGCGTCGCGAGCACAGTGCTGGCGGTGTTGCTAGAACGACCAACGACGCCGCCCATCGACGGCGCACCGCGGTCGTATCCCAACGCCCGCAACATAGCTGTCCCCGAGGTCGTGGTGACGATGAGGTCGGCGCGGTTCCCGGGTGCGAGAACGATCTGATCGATGTCTCGGGGTTGCGCCAGCCGCCCGGAGTCGATACCCAGCAGCTGCAAGCGTTGTCCGTCCAGGCGCAGCCGCAAGTAGCGGCTGGTACAGGCGTTCACAACGCGCCACCGTTCTCGTGACCCAGGGCGCGTGATGATGACAGGACGTACCTGTCCGTTCACCAGGATCAGGTCGCCTTCTCGTCCGCGCATCCGGTCCATGCTCGAGGCAGTCCGGACGCTGCCGTCGGCAGCGAGGGAGATGTCGGAGATGACCAGCACTCGCTCGAGATTGCTCGGAACCGGATGAAGGTCAGGCTGGGGATCACCGATGATGATGGCCCCGTACAGACCGCCGAAGACCTGGTCCGCGACCGTGCCGTGGTGATGCGGGTGGTACCAGAACACGCCCGGCGGGTGATTGCCCGGCAGTTGATAGTCGTAGTCGAACAACGCCCCTGGTTTCACCGCCACCAGCACATTGTCGCTGTGGCCCTCGGGTGAGACATGCAGGCCGTGCACATGCAGATTGGTCGCGCTTTGGAGCCGATTCATCAGGCGCACCCGCAACCGATCACCGGGCTGGAGATGCAACGTTGGTCCGGGGAGCCCACCGTTGTAACTCAGCGCCGTTGCCGCCCGGCCAGCAATCCGAACCGGTCCCTCGGCGGCCTGGAGGCTGACGCGAAGTTCTCCGCGGGTGCTGCGCAACGCTGCCGGCTCGATAAACACGGTGTCTTTCGTCGGGGTGAAGTTCGACTGCGCTCCTAACCTTGCGCGAAGGCCGAAACCCCCAACTGCTGTGCTGGCAATGCCCAACCCACCCATCTCCATGGCGTGGCGCCGAGTGATCGGTTGCATCAGGCGTCCCTGCCCATCACCGTGACCCGTTGGTTGTATTCGTCTGTGTCAATGTCGCCGTGCGCATAACGCTCGTCCAGTACTTTCCGTGCTCGGCTTCGTCCGGGCTGCCGATCCACCGGGCGAGCCCGACCGTCTCGGCCAGGCCGGATGCCCCCACCCAGTACGCGTATCGACACAACGATGAGTGCGACCCCCAGCATCAGAAGCATCGCGAACAACCAGGTGCCTGTTGACCCTCCCATGTCATAGCCGTGAGGGTTCATGATCGTCCTTCCGGGTGGGACGGTGTGCGATGCGGGATCATGAACACCCCCTGCGGCGTGACATTCACGTCCGTGGACCGCGGGGGTCTTACCACCCCACACCCTGCGGCCTAGGTGTGCGAGTGCGTCGACGCTTCATCATTGGAATGCGTCAAGCCGTCATCGTGCAGGTGGTCCGTCCGTTGCTGCGTGCCGCCCATGCCGCCCATCGCCCGCATCATCACGAACATCATCACCAGACAGACCAGTGCCCAGAATAGGAACAGCAGGTCTCCACCGAGGCTGCTGAAGAAAAACAAGACTGCTCCTACGGCAAAGAGCCCGATCGTCACGTACCTATGTCCGTTGTGCTTCACGTGGCCCAGCTCCTAACGTCGACTAGCCAAGCCCACTCTCGGTCAGTCAGCGACCGTCCTTCAGGCCCGGAATCGACGCTACGGACTGCTGACCAGGCGCGGAAGAGCCAAAGGTCCCACGTGTCTCAATGCTCGCAGCTGATCCGGGCCCGACGTGCCAAGCTCGACTTCACAGTCGAGGACCGCGCCCAACTCTCCAGCGTCGAACGCTCAGCTTCTGAGACCTCCAACGGTGCAAAGCGATTGGCATACACGGGTGTCCCAAGCAGTAACTGTAAGTCGTTCCTGAACCGCCCCGGCGTGTCCGGAGACTTTTTAGTTTGAGACGCCAGCGTTCGCTGGGGTCTGTTGGTGAGCGTAGTGAGCGTGCTCTGCTTCGACGG
>JAYUMN010000125.1:0-5264 GCA_043762595.1 Frankiales bacterium | reverse complement strand
GCGTAGACCTGCACCTGCCGAGCGCCGGAGTGCTTCGCCGCGTTGACCATCGCCTCTCGGGCGGCATGCACGAGCGCGGTCAGGTGCTCGTCGACCGGGCAGTCACCGACGACCACGACCTCCACCGGCGTCCGGTGGGCCTCCTCGACCTCCGCCGCGGCCCGCTCCAGGGCGCCGGTGAGGGTTGCGTCCGCGGCCGGTCGGTAGAGCCAGCCGCGCAACTCGCGTTCCTGGCTGCGGGCGAGCCGGGGCACCTCGCGCGGGTCATCGGCCGCCTTCTGGATCAGCGCCAGGGTCTGCAGGACCGAGTCGTGCACGTGGGCGGCGACCTCGGCCCGCTCCTGCACCCGGATCCGCTCCCGACGCTCGGCGGTCAGATCGGCGGTCATCCGCAGCCAGAACGGCCCGGTCAGGACCGCAACCCCCACGATGGCCACACCGGTGGCGAACAGAGCTTGCCGGGCCGAGCCGAGTTGCCCCCGGGTGGCCAGGAAGCCGGCCGCACCGGCCAGCACGAGCACCGTCCCACCCACACCGCGTACGACGCCCCGGGGGCCGCCAGCGGTGACCCGCCACCGCACCCGCTGGGCCTCGTCCGCCTGCCGCCACAGGATCGCCGCGCCCAGCACCGCAGCGCCGACCGGCAGCAGGGACGCCGAGGTCCGCACCACCCCGGCCTGCGCCAGCAGCAGCAGCCCCGCGACGACCACCGCCCCCAGCGCCAGCAGTTGTCCCCGACCCTCGATCCCCTCCTCACCGTGGTCGTCGCGCTGCGGCACGATCACCCAGAACGCGGCGTAGAGCACGATGCCGACACCGCCGGCCAGGGTGATGGCGGCGAAGGCCAGACGCACCACCAGGGTCGACAGCCCCAGGTGCTCGGCAAGCCCGCCGCAGACGCCGCCGAGCGCGCGGCCCGACGCGGCCCGCTGCAGCACCCGATGTGCCGTGGGTGCGGCGATGGTCGTGGTCACCTGCACAGCGTCACACGTACCGGGCGGCGGCGGACCAGGGTTGACCCCTGAGACAACCCTGAATCCGGGACCAGGGTCGAGCCAGGGTCGATCCCCGATGTGCGGCACCCCTTGCTGGAGCATCGTCGATGTCATGACCGGGACCACGACCGCAACCATCCATCCCCAACCGCTCACCCGTGACCCGGCCGACCGCGTCGTCGCCGGCGTCTGCGCCGCCATCGGCCGGGCGACCGACACCGATCCGGTTATCTGGCGGATTCTCACCGGCGTCCTGACCGTCTTCGGCGGCACCGGCTTGGTGCTCTACGCGCTGGGCTGGCTGCTCATCCCAAAGCTCGGTGAGGAGCACTCCATCGCCGAACGCTGGATCCGGCCGCGCTCGACCCGCTGGACCCCCGGTGCGGTCGCGTTGGTGATGATCGTCACCGTCGTCCTGCTCGGGGCGTTCGACAACGGCCGCGGCGCGGGTGTGCTGGCGGTGCTCGCCGGCGTCGGCTATCTCGTCTACCGGGAGCGCATCGGCCGACCACTTGCCCCGTCGTATACGCCACCCAGCTCTGCCGTTGCTCCAGCGACGACCGGAGCTCCGGCGGCGCGGCTCCGGCGCCCGCCCTCGCGGCTCGGCGCCAGCACCCTGAGCACCGCCACGCTGTCCGCAGGTGGGTTGCTGCTCGCCGGGACGTACGGCGTGGCCGGGCTGAGCTCGGCCCGGGTGCTCGCCGTCGCGGTGCTGATCGTGGGTGCCGGGCTGGTCGTCGGCACCTGGTGGGGCCATGCCCGTTGGCTCGCCGCGGTCGGGCTCGTACTCTGCCTCGGCGTCGTGGCGACCTCCGCCGCGCAGGGTGCGCTGCATGGCGGCACCGGCGACCGCACCTGGGTGGTCTCCGGCGGCGCGACCGACCGCACCTTCCGGCTCGGGCTCGGCGACGCCACCCTCGACCTGCGCACCCTCCCGGTCGACAGCGCGCACCTTCGGGTGCGGGCCTCCGTCGGCGTCGGGCATCTGCTGGTGCTGCTCCCGCCCGGGGTGCCCGTCCGGATCCACGCCACCGCCCGGCTCGGCGCGCTCAAGGGCCTGCAGGAGGAGACCGGTGGACGACGGCTGGACCGGACGACGAGCTACGGACCGCCTGGCGACCCGCAAGTCGAGATCGAAGCCGGCGTTCGGACCGGTCAGGTCGAGGTGCGTCGTGGCTAGGCACCCGCGGGATGTCGTCTCGCTGGTCCTCGGGCTGCTGCTCTTGCTCGCCGGCGGGCTGTTCCTTCTCGACGATCTGGGCGGCGGCTCGGTGGATCTGCGCTGGGTCGGCCCGGTCGCCCTCGGCGCGGTCGGGGCGCTGGGTCTCGCCGCTTCGGTACGCCACCGCTGAGCGCCCACCCCCGGTGATCCACCGAAGCTGGGGCACCGCTGTGATCTTGTTCTCGGTGCCCAACAATCCGTGGATCACCCGAGCCGGGTCGGGGGTGGTCGACGACGAGACCGGATGTGGTGTCGCGATCCCGCCAGACGCCACGGCCGAACGGACGGCATGCTGGGCTGGTGCACACCGACACCGAACGTTGCCTACGGGCCGTGCAGGCCAAAGATCGCCGTTTTGACGGCTGGTTTTTCACCGCCGTGGTGACAACCGGGATCTATTGCCGCCCCAGTTGCCCGGCAGTGCCGCCCAAGGCGGCGAATGTCCGCTTCCATCCGAGCGCCGCTGCCGCCCAGGCCGCCGGGTTCCGGGCCTGCAAACGCTGCCGACCCGACGCCTCCCCCGGCTCACCTATGTGGGATCTGCGCTCCGATCTCGTCGCCCGCGCAGTGCGTCTCATCGCCGACGGTGTGGTCGATCGCGAGGGTGTCCCGGGCCTGTCGTCCCGGCTCGGCTACAGTCGCCGCCAGCTCGAGCGACTGCTCCATGCCGAGCTCGGCGCCGGACCGCTCGGGCTGGCCCGGGCGCAACGGGCGCAGACCGCCCGGTTGCTCGTCGAGACGACCTCGTTGCCGCTCGCCGACGTGGCCCTGGCCGCGGGATTCGGCAGTGTGCGGCAGTTCAACGACACGGTTCGCGAGGTCTTCGCCACCACCCCGGGTGAGTTGCGGACCAGGGCCCGACATCGGCTCCCGACCACCCCCGGCACGATCACCCTGCGGCTGCCGTTTCGCGCGCCGCTATGGCCCGACAACCTGTTCGGCCATCTTGCCGCGACAGCGATCCCGGGGGTCGAGGAGTGGCGGGACGGCGCCTACCGGCGCACCCTCCGGCTCCCGCACGGCAGCGCGGTCGTGGCCCTCACCCCCGCGCCCGAGCATGTGCTGTGCCGGCTCACCCTGACCGATCTGCGGGACCTGTCGGTGGCCATCGCCCGCTGCCGCCGGTTGCTCGACCTCGACGCCGACCCGGTCGCCATCGACGGCCAGCTCAGCCAGGACGCGGTACTCGCTCCGCTGGTCGCCAAGGCGCCCGGCCGGCGGGTACCCCACACCGTGGACGAACACGAGCTGGCCTTGCGGGCCGTCCTCGGCCAGCAAGTCAGCACCGCGGCCGCCCGTACCCACGCCGGTCGGCTCGCGACGGCGCTCGGCGAGCAGATCACCGACCCGGCCGGCGGTCTGACCCACCTGTTCCCGACATCCGCGGCCGTCGCGGAGGTCGATCCGAGCACCCTCGCGCTACCCCAGGCGCGCCGCCGGACGCTGACCGGTCTGGCTCGCGCACTCGCTGACGGAGACGTCGATCTCGACCCGGGAGCCGATCGCGAGCGGGCCCGGGCCGACCTGTTGGCCCGTCCCGGCATCGGTCCGTGGACGGTCGAGACCATCGCCATGCGCGCCCTCGGCGACCCAGACGCATTTCTGCCAACCGATCTCGGCGTCGTCGTCCTGGCCAGACAGCTCGGTCTGCCGGAGGGCCGCGCGCTCGTCGAACACGCCGAACGATGGCGCCCCTGGCGGTCCTACGCCGTCCAGCACCTCTGGGCCGTTGGGGACCACGCCGTCAACACCCTCCCGGAAGGACCGCCATGACCAGCCACACCGTCGTCGACAGCCCGATCGGAGCGCTGACGCTCGTCGCGGAGGGCGACGCACTCGCCGGCCTCTACATGACCGAGCAGCGCCACCTCCCGCCGGCCGCGGCGCACGGCCCGCGCGACGATGACCTGCTGCCCGACCTGCGAGAGCAGCTGATCGACTACTGGGCCGGCGAACGCCAGCGATTCGACATACCGCTCGCGATGGTCGGTACGCCATTTCAGGTGCGCGTCTGGACCGTCCTGCAAAGCATTCCGTACGCCGAGACGTGGTCCTACGGCCGGGTGGCAACCGAGATCGGGCAACCCAACGCACCTCGCGCGGTCGGCCTCGCCAACGGGCGCAACCCGATCAGCATCGTGGTCCCGTGCCACCGGGTCGTGGGCAGCGGTGGGCGCCTCACCGGCTACGGCGGCGGACTGGCGCGCAAGCAGTTTTTGCTCGACCTGGAGGCCGGCGCGATGCTGCCCGGCATGATGGGCCGCTAGCCACCAGGAGGATCGATGGCCAGCCACCGGCTCGACCCGGCCCCGACGACGGTCACCGACGTCTTCGACCCCGACCGGGCGCCGGTGCTGACCGTCGACCCCGGCGACTGCCTCGTCGTACACACGCTGGACGCCTCGGGCTACCTCAGCCGGCCGCCGGCCCCCGGCGAGCGAGCCCCGACGCTCATCCCCGACGCCCGTGGGCATTGCCTCGCCGGACCCATCGAGGTCAGAGGCGCGGCACCCGGCGAGATGCTCGCCATCGAGGTGCACTCGCTGGTCCCGGACCCGTGGGGCTGGACCGTCTCGGTCATCCCGGGCAAGCCGCTGACGACCCGGCTCGGCCTCGACGGCGCCGACCCGTCCTGGCTGCTCTGGGATCTCGACGGCACGACTGGGCGAAACCAGTACGGCCACATCGTCGACCTGCATCCATTTCTCGGTGTGCTGGGTCTGCCGCCCGCCGAGCCGGGTGAGCACTCGACGATCCCGCCGCGGCCGAGCGGCGGCAACATCGACTGCCGGGAGCTCGGCGCCGGCGCAACGCTCTACCTCCCGGTGACCGTGCCGGGCGCGATGCTCTGCGTCGGCGACGGCCACGGCGCCCAAGGCGACGGCGAGGTGTGCGGGACGGCGCTCGAATGCGGCATGACCACCGAACTGCGCCTCGATCTTGTGCGCGACCGGCCGCTCGCGGTGTTGCACGCCGAGACCCCGCGCGCCCGGATCACCTTCGGCCTCAGCGCGGATCTCAACGAGGCGACCGCCCAGGCCCTCGAG
>JAYUMN010000124.1:0-3145 GCA_043762595.1 Frankiales bacterium | reverse complement strand
CGTGGGGCGACGGCTCTGCTGTCGACGGCGAAGGCCTGGGCCTGGCTATCCGGCCGCGACTACCTCACCCCCGACGACGTGAAGGCCCTGGCCCGGCCGACGCTTCGGCACCGCATCTCGCTGCGCGCCGAAGCCGAACTCGAGGGCGCCAGCGCTGACGGGGTGCTCGAGGGCGTGCTCGCCACGGTGCCAGTCCCCCGTTAGTGACGCTCACCGGCCGGGCCGCCTTGCTGGCGCTGCTCGGCATCGTCCCGGTCACGCTGCTGCCGTTCGGCGGGTCCACGGTCGCCGTCCTGCTCCTGCTGCTGCTCATCGCCATTGCCGTCGATGTCGCTCTGGCCGGCCCGGTGTCCTCGCTGCACGTGACCCGCGACGGCGCGACAGGTTGCCGCCTCGGCGAAGCCGCCGATGTCCGACTGTCGTTGACCAACAGGGGATCTCGGCGGGTGCGGGGGCTGGTTCGCGACGCCTGGGTCCCGTCGGCCGGGGCGAGTCCTCGGGTCCAGCGCCTCGACGTCCCGCCGGGTGAGCGGCGGGTGCTCACAACCACCCTGCTACCGACCCGGCGCGGGGACCGGCGACCGGACCGCGTCACGGTGCGATCGGTCGGTCCGCTCGGCGTCGCCGGCCGCCAGGGGCGCCACGAGATCCCCTGGCGGGTACGGGTGCAGCCGCCGTTCACCTCACGTCGATTCCTGCCCGAGCGCCTCACCAGGCTGCGACAACTCGAAGGGCTCGTTGCCGCCCGGGTCCGCGGCCAGGGCACCGAGTTCGACTCGCTGCGTGACTATGTCGACGGCGATGACGTGCGCTCTATCGACTGGCGCGCCACGGCCCGGCGGTCGGAGGTGGTGGTCCGCACCTGGCGGCCCGAGCGCGACCGGCGCGTCCTGCTGGTCATCGACACGGGCCGCACGTCGGCCGGCCGGGTCGGCGACGTGCCACGCCTGGACGCGGCCCTCGACGCCGCGCTGCTGCTGACCGCGCTGGCGGCCAAGGCCGGTGACCGGGTCGATCTCCTCGCGCTCGACCGGGACGTGCGGGCGGCTGTCGAGGGGGTGGCGAGGGACGAGCTACTGCCGCGGATCGTCGACGCGATGGCCGGTCTCGAACCGGCACTGGTCGAGAGCGATGCGCGCCGGCTGGTCTCCGAGGTGCTCCGGCGCAGTCGGCGGCGATCGCTCGTCGTGCTGTTCACCTCGCTCGACCTGGCCCCGCTCGAAGAGGGCCTGCTGCCGCTGTTGGGCTCGCTGACCCGGCGCCACACCGTCGTCCTGGCCTCTGTCGGCGACCCCCGGGTCGAACAGATGGCCGCTGGCGGCGGCGATGTCGCGTCGGTGTACGACGCAGCCGCGGCCGAGCAGGCCAACCGCGAGCGTCGCCAGGTCACCGCGCTGCTTCGGTGGCGCGGCGTCGAGGTCGTCGACGCACCGCCGGACCGCTTCGCCCCGGCCGTCGCCGACGCCTATCTCGAGCTCAAGGCCGCCGGCAGGCTCTAGGTTTCCTGCGTGCTCCCATCCACCGCCGCCCACCTGCTCGCCCGCACCGCCAGGGCCCAACGTGACGGCCGGGCCCCCTCCTTGGTCGCGGGCGTCGTCCGCGGCGGGGCGCTGGCCTGGTCGACCGGGCGGGGCGATGTCGCCGAGCCGCACACCGACGTGCAGTACCGGCTCGGTTCCATCACCAAGACCATCACCGCCGTCACCGTCCTGCGGCTGCGTGACGAGGGCCGACTCGACCTCGACGACCTACTCGTCCAGCATCTGCCCGGCACACCGTTCGACCGGCGCACGATCGGGCAGCTGCTCTCACACATGGCCGGGGCGGCCTCGGAGAGCCCCGGCCAGTGGTGGGAGCGCACCCCCGGCACGACCCTCGACGGCTTGGGGCTGTCGGACGCCGACCGGCCGCACGCCGCAGGCCGCCGGTTCCACTACTCCAACCTTGGCTTCGGGGTGCTCGGGGAGCTCGTGGCTGCGCTCCGCGGCCGGCCGTGGGCCGAGGTCGTCCGGGCCGAAGTGTTGCTCCCGCTCGGCATGCAGCGAACCACCCCTCGACCGACACCGCCGGCTGCGCAGGGCTTCGCAGTCCACCCATGGGCCGACCTCCTGCTGGCCGAGCCCGAGCACGACGCCGTCTCGATGGCCGCTGCCGGCCAGCTCTGGTCGACCCTGACCGACCTCGGCCGCTTCGCGGCGTTCCTGCTCGGCGACACCGCCGACGTGCTCGCCGCCGGCACGCTGGAGGAGATGTGTCAGCCGTCCGGCGGGGCCGTCGAGGACGCTGCGTGGTCGGCGTACGGGCTGGGGGTCATGCTGGCGCCGGCCGGCGACCGAACCCTGATCGGCCACGGTGGCTCGATGCCGGGCTTCCTCGCCGGCGTCTGGGTCGACCCGCTGGAGCAGACCGGCGGCGTCTCGCTGTGCAACACCACCAGTGGCGGCGACCCAGCCCTACTGCCGGACCTGCTGCAGCTCCTGCGCGAGGCCGAACCGCATGTCGTCGACGCCTGGCGCCCGGCGACGTCGTACGACGCCCGCGCGCTGGCCCTGGTCGGTCCCTGGTACTGGGGGCCGGCGCCAGTGAGCCTGACGCTGCGCGCCGATGGTCGGCTGCACCTCGACGGGCTGGACCGGCGGACCCGCACCTCACGGTTTGCATCGCGGGGCGACGGGACCTGGACCGGACTCGACGGCTACTACACCGGCGAGATCCTGCGACCGGCGGCGGACGGTCTTTCCTTTGACCTCGCGACGTTCGTCTTCACCCGCAGGCCCTACGCCCCAGCAGATGTCGTACCCGGCGGCGTCGATGACCGGGGCTGGTGCCCTCGTCCGGTGAACGACCGTCCTCAATGAGCTCGTGCGGCTGGCAGCCGGGACGGCTGCCAGCGGGCCCCCTCCACAGCTTGCCCACGTCGTCCGTTGTTGGCGATATCGGGGTGCAGGGGTTGGCGCGACCGGCGCATGCAGGAGATCGAGTTGGTCAGCGCGCAACGGGCAGCCCGGGCGTGGGCAGCTCCGTTGTCGTCGACCCGGCGGCGTCGGCAGCCACCCGCTCCCGCTCCCCGGCAAGGCTGGACAGCGGCGCGGCCAGCGGGAAGTGGCAGGCCGCCCAGTGACCCTCACCGAACGGACGCATCGGC
>JAYUMN010000123.1:0-3672 GCA_043762595.1 Frankiales bacterium | reverse complement strand
CTCGGGGCCGCGCAGGTCGTCGCGCAGGAACCACGACCACCCGAAGACGACAAACCCAGCGAACAGCACCCACTCGACCGTGTAGGACCAGTTCTGGATCGAGTGCCGCTCGATCGCCCGGCCCAGCTGCCACCGCGAGGCCACCAGGCACACCGCAACCAGGATCAGCATCAGTACGTGCCGCGCCAGCCAGCGCGGGGTGACGAGGAGTCTGATCACGTCCGATACTACGTCGCAACGGGGCTGGGCTGCGCCGCGGACGCCAACCCCGCGTACGGCTCAGTCGTCGAGGTAGTCGCGCAGGCTGGCCGACCGCGACGGGTGGCGCAGCTTGGAGAGCGTCTTTCCCTCGATCTGGCGGATCCGCTCGCGAGTCAGGTTGAAATCCTTGCCGATGTCGTCCAGGGTGCGCGGCTGGCCGTCGACCAGGCCGTAGCGCATCTCCATGACGCGGCGCTCGCGGTCGGTCAGCGAGGCCAGCACCGCCGACAGCTCCTCGCGCATGAGCAGGAAGGCGGCCGCCTCACCCGGCATGACGGCGTGCTCGTCCTCGATGAAGTCGCCAAGGCTCGCGTCACTGTCCTCGCCGATGAGGGCGTCGAGCGAGGCGGGGTCGCGATTGTAGGAGCGGATCTCCTCGACCCGCTCGGGGGTGAGGTCGACCTCGACGGCGATCTCCGAGGCGGTGGGCTTGCGGCCCAGCTGCACCACCAGGTCACGCTCGACCCGGCGAATCTTGTTGACCTGCTCAACCATGTGAACGGGCAGTCGGATGGTTCGAGCCTGGTCGGCCATCGCCCGGGTGAGCGCCTGACGAATCCACCAGGTGGCATAGGTCGAGAATTTGAAACCCTTGGTGTAGTCGAACTTCTCGACCGCCCGGATCAAGCCGAGGTTGCCCTCTTGGATCAGGTCGGTGAGACCCATTCCGCGGCCTGCGTACTTCTTGGCGACCGACACGACCAGCCGGAGATTGGCCTCCAGCATGTGCTGCTTGGCCCGCTCGCCCTGCCGTACGACGGTCTGCAGGTCGACCTTCATGGTCGGGCTAATCCGCCCCCCGGCAGTGAGCCGCTCGGCCGCGAACAGGCCAGCCTCCATCGCCCGGGCCAGCTCGACCTCCTGCTCGGCGGTGAGAAGCGGCACCCGGCCGATCTGGTTGAGGTAGAGGCGCAGGACGTCGACCGACAGGGTGGCGCCGGCCTCGATCTCGGCCGCCTCCTCCTCGACATCGGCTGCCTCGTCGGTGACGACGCCGTCAGCGACGACCTCGCCCGGCTCAGCAGCCAAGGCCTCGGCCTCGACCTCGAGGTCGGCAGCGGTCGGCTCGGGGACCGCCACCAGGTCCGCGACGGGCTCGGCCGGGACAGGCACCTCCAGCGTCGCCACCGCGCCCGCCTCGGCCAGGCCCGTGGCGGGCGGCTTCTTGGCGGCAGCCTTTCGCGGGCGGGCAGGGGGGATGACGGCCGCGGTCGGCTCGGCCTGCTCCGGTGCGGCAGCGCTCATGCTCGGGTGCTCTCCTCGACGACGCCCCGAAGGGCTAGACCGGTCTGGGGTGGCTACCAGTGTCGCACCGTTGCGCCCCGGCACGACCCGGAATGGCCCGACGGGGAGGTTCGCAGGTCTCAGGTGCGCCGACAGTGCCGGTGGGTATGGCTCCCTTCGACTCGACCCTGCACCACCTGACAGCTACCGCAAGGAGCAACGATGAGCGAGCCCAGCAACACCACCACACCCGCCACCGGCGCCGGAACGACACGGCCCGCCGGCGAGGGCGTCGACGACGACACGTTCGTTGAGCTGGTTGGCAAACAAACCGACAGCAACCTCGAGGTCAAAAGCATCTTCGAGCGGGAGAGCGATGGCGCAGCGACCGACACCGAAGCTGCGAAGGCCACCGGCGACGAGCTCAGCTGAGCGTCACATCGATCAGCGGGCCATCGCTTGACGATCCCGTCGTTCATCATCTCGTCAGCGCTGCCGGTGCCCGCCCTGTCCATGCCGTCGTCAGATGCTGGGCGGTGTCCTTGGCCATCGAGAGATGCGTTCGTGCGCCGCGCCGTTCCTCCACCCAGGCCTGGCTGAGCTCGATGCCGTCGGGCTGGTCGGCGAGCCGTATCCGGTCGGCGCGTGAACGGCCACGCCTCTGACCCGGGTCCGCAGATCCCCTGCCCGTCCATCAAAACGGCGGGCAGGCAGGACAGATCCGGTCGTCCGCTGTCCGCCGGGACGTCGTACCCACAATGTGAACGCAGGCTAACCTTTGAGTTGTGTCCACCGCTGCCGCGCCGCGACGAGCGCTGCTTCTCGAGGCCGCCGCCGACCTGTTCGCGGCCCGCGGCTACCACGCAGTGGGTATCGACGACATCGGTGCGGCGGCGGGCATCACCGGCCCCGGGGTCTACCGGCATTTCGCGTCCAAGCAGCAGTTGCTTGAATCCCTGTGCGAGCAGGCCATGACGCGACTGCTGGTCGGGGCACAGAATTCCTCGACCGCGGACAGCGCGCTCGAGGCGCTCGTGGACCTGCACGTCATGTTCGCCGTCGGCGAGCGCGCACTGCTCGGGGTCTGGGCGCGCGAGCAACGGGCGCTGTCCGACGACGTCCGCCGGTCGCTGCGCCGCCGGCAGCGCGCCTACGAGCAGGTGTGGCGCGAGGTGGTCACCCGGCACCGCGACGACCTCACCGAGCCGGAGATCTCCGTCGTGGTGGCCTCGACACTCGCGCTGCTCAACTCGACCGCGCTCGTCGACCCGCGGGTGCCGCCCGACCGGCTCAGCCGGCTGCTGCGGCGGATGGCGCTGGCGGCGCTGCTGGCCCGACGGACACCCGCGCTCCGGCCGTAGTTCTCGCTGCCTCGACCGAGAGCCTCGTGACGCAGCCACACCACGGAGCCGAGCAACTCATCGACGAGCGCCGCGACCAGGCCGCCGTGCGCAATGCCCGGCGTACCTCTGTGTTACTCGCCGGACGTGTGCCTTGAGACGATGTCGTCGCCCTCGCGGTGGGCCGAGACATGGCGCCCGGCTGCGGCAGCGCACCCGAAACAGGTCGCGAGATGCGGCAGTAGTGCTCCGACGAACGAAGGCATCAGACGCCCATGCTCCGGCCGATGATCTCTTTCATGATCTCGGTCGTGCCGCCGTAGATCGTCTGCACTCGAGAATCGAGAAAGGCCTTGGCCACCGGATATTCCAGCATGTAACCGTATCCGCCGTGCAGTTGCACGCACTGATCGACGACCCGCTTCTGCAGCTCGGTGGTCCACCACTTGGCCATCGCGGCGTCCTTAACATCGAACCGGCCGGCGTTGTGCTCCAGCACCGCGCGGTCGATGTACTGCTCGGCAATCGAGATCTCAGTTTCCATCTCAGCAAGCACGAAACGGTTGTGCTGGAAGCTGCCGATCGCCTTGCCGAAGGCCGTGCGCTCCTTGCAGTAGGTCAGGGTGAGGTCCAGAATCCTTCGGGCAGCAGCGACCGCGACAACCGCGATCGACAGGCGCTCCTGTGGCAGGGCGTTCATCAGGTGCACAAAGCCCCCGCCGACCGTGCCGACGAGATTGCCGGCAGGCAGCCGTACCTCGTCGAAGAACAACTCAGCAGTGTCCTGCGCCTTCATCCCGACCTTGTCCAGATTGCGGCCGCGCTCGAACCCCGGCATGCCGCGTTC
>JAYUMN010000122.1:0-3427 GCA_043762595.1 Frankiales bacterium | reverse complement strand
ACACCGCGCTGATCATGATGACCGTCATCCTGGTCTCGGCCGTCGTGTACGCCGTGTCGTTCGTGCTGACCCGGGCGATGTCGCGCTACCGGGAACTGTCCGCCGACCGGTCCGCGGCGATGCTCACCGGCCGTCCGTCTGCGCTCGCGGCGGCCCTGACCAAGGTCAGCGGCGAGATCGCCAAGATCCCGACGCAGGACCTGCGGCAGGCGGAGGCGTTCAACGCATTCTTCTTCGCCCCTGCCATCGCGCCCGGCTTCAGCCTTTCCTCGCTGTTCGCCACCCACCCACCGCTGGAGCAGCGCCTGTCCCAGCTCGCCGGGCTTGCCCGCGAACTCGGTCGGCAGGTGCAGTGATGGGCCTGCTCGATGCGCTGCTCGGCCGCACGAAACCCGTCCCGCCCGACCTCGACCAGCTGTTCGGGCTCCCCGCCGCGGCAATCACGCTGCAGGTCAGCACCGGATTCCGGCCGACCGGTACGGGCTCGGTGTGTTTCAAGGCCGCGGAAGGCGGCGGGTTCGCCGGCTTGGTAGAACATGTCGAGCAGCTGCTGGCCCTGGAGAAAGGCAAGTTCAGCGCCAGCACCGACCGGTACGGCTTCGGTTGGCTCACCAGGAACGGTGATGCCGACGACACACCGGGGCTCGTGACCGACCTGCACGCTGTCAACAGCAGTCTGGTCGAGGCCGGGTTCGGGTCGGCGCTGCTGTGCACGGTAATCGCGTTCACCGACGGCACCCGTCCGCTCGGCCTGGTGTACCTGTACAAGCGCGGGAGCTGGTACCCGTTCGCGCCGACCGGTCCCGGCCGCCGCAACAACGCCCTGGAACTACAAATCCAAGCCAGCATCGGAGACGATCTACGGACCGAAGCCGACCTGGCCCGCTGGTTCGCCGTCTACGGCGCCCCAGGCCTCTGACCCGGCCGCCGGATACCAGCCCGCGCTACCCCGACGACAAGGAAGCCGCCTCGTGTTCACCGTGACCCGCCGCCAGGTCCTGGCAGGCGCCGCCAGTGCCGCCGGCCTGCTCGCCCTCGACGCCTGCAGCAGCGCCCGCACCCCCAGCGCGGCGATCAGCCCCACCTCGGCGGCGGTCCGCGACGCCGAAGCGGCCCGCCGGCGCGCTGGCCAACGGCTCGTGACCGCGAAGTTCACCGCCCGACCGGCCACCCTGGACCTCGGCGGGCCGAAGGTGAACAGCTGGGCCTACAGCGATCAACTGCCCGGCCCGGTCCTGCGTGCCCGCGCCGGCGACCTGCTGCGGGTGACCCTAGACAACCAATTGCCGGCACCGACCAGCATCCACTGGCACGGCATCGCGCTACGAAACGACATGGACGGCGTGCCAGCAGTAACGCAAGCCCCGATCGCGCCCGGCAGCCGGTTCACCTACGAGTTCACCGTGCCTGATCCCGGCACCTACTTCTACCACCCGCATGTCGGCGTCCAGCTCGATCGCGGCCTGTACGGCGTGCTGTTGGTCGACGACCCGAACGACACCGGACGCTACGACGCCGACTGGACCGTCGTGCTCGACGACTGGGTGGACGGCACTGGCCGCACCCCCGACGACATCCTGGCCGGCTTCAGCGCCACCAACTCCGGTACCGGGATGGGCGGCATGGGCGGTGGCGGAACGGCCGGGATGGGCGGCATGGGCGGTGGCGGGATGGGCGAGACGATGCGGTCACCAGTGCTCGGTGGCGCGGGTGACATCGCCTACCCGTACTACCTTGCCAATGGCAGGGTGCCGGCGGCGCCGCAGACCTTCATCGGGAAGCCCGGGCAGCGGATCCGGCTCCGGCTGATCAACGCCGGGTCGGACACCGCGTTCCGGGTCGCGCTCGGCGGCCACCGAATGACCGTCACCCACAGCGATGGGTTCCCGGTCGTCCCGTTCACCGCCGACGCGTTGATCATCGGCATGGGGGAACGGTTCGATGTCGAGGTCACCCTGTCCGACGGGGTGTTCCCGCTGATAGCCGAGGCCGAGGGCAAGACCGGCCAGGCGATGGCCCTGATCCGGACCGGTAGCGGCCGCCCGCCGGCGGCGACGGTACGCGTGGATGAACTACACGGACAGGTCCTGCTCGGCACGCAACTGCGCGCCAGCGAGGCCGCGCAACTGGCCAGCAAGACCGTCGACCGCACCTACAACCTCCTGCTCGGCGGCGGGATGACCGGCTACCGATGGACCATCAACGGCAAGATCTTCGCCGAGTCGAGCCCACTGCCGATCACCGAGGGCCAGCGGGTCCGACTGCGTTTCGCAAACCACACGGCCATGTTCCACCCCATGCACCTGCACGGGCACACCTTTGCCGTCGCGGGTGGCGGCCCACGCAAGGACACCGTCATCGTCCGTCCGATGCAAAGCGTGGACGTCGAGTTCGACGCCACCAACCCCGGCCAATGGGTCACCCACTGCCACAACATCTACCACGCCGAACGCGGCATGATGGTCGCCCTGTCCTACCTGCACTGATCCGCACAGCAGGGTGCTTGTGGCGAGGGGTACGTGCTGTGAACGAGTGGGAGTCACGACTGGTGTGTTGCTCATCCGGTCCCCGATCTACAGGGCCCCGGCATGTAGCGGGTGTCCCGCGCTCGACCCGGACAATGGCCGTACTCGCGCCGAGTCGGTGTGCGCGGGTCGCCGACACCCGACTTCCCCCGGAGGCCCGACATCTTCAGACTGCCCTGTCGCAGCGGGATGGGCGTTCATCACCCCGGTCGCAGCGATGACTTCCCGGGCCGGGTCGAAGGTCCGGTCGGAGACCCGCCTCCATCGAGCCGCCAGCGTCTGTTCGTCATCCACGGCTTCGCGTGGAACGTCTCGGGATGACCGGCAGCCGAGTCGCGGCCTTCGGCGGCGGACGGCAGATGACCTCATCGAGGTCTCGTCGCGCGACAAGCCGTGCAACGTCTTGGGCACGATCTCGGACGCCAGCGCATCCGCCGGCCACGACGGGTAGGCACGATCTCGGACGCCAGCGCATCCGCCGGCGACGACGACGGGTAGGCACGACCCGGGGGTATGAGATCCCCGGGTCGCGCCCGGGACCGGTAACGCGGGGAAACTGCCGCTTCAGCGGGTGATCCACATCCGACTCGGCACCCAGGAACTGCTGCGCCTCGGACGGAGCCCGCACCCGCTGCCTGCGGACCTGATCGCGGGTCCGGTCCGACAACTCTCCCGACCTCGCGCTTGCCCCGCGCCACCGTGTCGGGGTGCGCCCCCGTGCGCCCGCTACCCCCGTCCCGCCACCGCGACCTGGGTCGGCAGCCTCGGCTCCCACAGCAGCCGGGAGCTGACGCTCACATCGACTTGCGGACGCAGCCGCACGTATCGCAGTGCCCCGAGTCCCCCACCTGCCCGACTTCGGCCACGCCGGGACGGCGAGGCCTGCAGACCTCAAGACCTAG
>JAYUMN010000121.1:0-2791 GCA_043762595.1 Frankiales bacterium | reverse complement strand
AGACCCACCAGGCGCCGGTCTACGTCGTGCATGCCACCCAGGAGTCCTCGGTCGAGCGGGCCCAGGCCCTGATGAGCATCAACGTCTGTAGCAAGGCTGAGAAGGAGCAGATCGCTGAGTTGATCGGCGGTTTCCGCTTCACCACGAAATTTGGCCAGACGCTGAGTCGACTGGTCCGGCACGGCATCGGCGTGCACCACGCCGGGATGCTGCCCAAATACCGCCGGCTCGTCGAGCAACTCGCCCAGGCCGGCTTGCTCAAGGTCATCTGCGGCACCGACACCCTCGGGGTCGGCATCAACGTGCCAATCCGGACGGTCCTTTTCACCCAACTCAGCAAGTACGACGGGGTGCGCACCCGCCACCTGAAGGCGCGGGAGTTCCACCAGATCGCCGGCCGGGCCGGCCGGGCCGGCTACGACGTCGCGGGCACCGTGGTCGTGCAGGCGCCCGAGCACACCATCGAGAACGAGCGGGCCCTCGCCAAGGTCGGCGACGACCCCAAGAAGCGCCGCAGCGTCCGACGGAAGACCCCACCCGAAGGGTTCGTGTCGTGGGGCGAGCCGACATTTCAGCGACTCGTCGCTGCCGATCCCGAGACGCTCACCAGCAGTTTCGTCGTCAGTCACGCGATGCTGCTCAACGTCATCGCCCGCCCCGGCGACGCCTTCGCCACCATGCGGCGGCTGCTGCTCGATAACGACGAGCCCCGCGTCAACCAGCGAAGGCATGTGCGGCAGGCGATCTCGGCCTACAAGGCACTGCTTGCCGGCGGTGTGGTCGAACGCCTGACAACGCCCGACGAAGAGGGCCGGACGGTCCGGCTGACTGTCGAGCTGCAACCCAACTTCGCGCTCGACCAGCCGTTGTCGACCTTCGCGTTGGCCGCCCTCGAGCTGCTGGACCGCGCTGCCCCGGCGTACCCGCTGGATGTCCTGTCGGTGCTGGAGGCGACGCTCGACGACCCCCGGCAGGTGCTCTCGGCGCAACGCAGGAAGGCGCGAGGTGAGGCGATCCAGCAGATGAAGGCCGACGGTATCGAGTACGAGGAGCGGATGTCGCTGCTGGAGGACGTCACCTGGCCGCGGCCGCTGGCCGAGCTGCTCGACGCGGCGTACGAGCTCTACGCCCGGGGCCACCCGTGGGTCGTCGACCACGAGCTGCGCCCGAAGTCTGTTGCCCGGGACCTGTGGGATCGCGCGATGACCTTCAACGAGTACGTCGGGTTCTACGGGCTGGCCCGGTCCGAAGGGCTGGTCCTGCGCTATCTCGCTGATGCCTATAAGGCGCTGCGGCGCAGCGTGCCTGAGCCCGCCCGTACCGAGGAGCTCGATGACCTGACCGAGTGGCTCGGCGAGCTGGTCCGTCAGGTCGACTCGAGCCTGCTAGATGAGTGGTCCGAGTTGGTTGCAGGCGGGGGAGCGGTCGTCGTCGCGCAGGCCCCGCCGGTTGTCACCCGCAACATCAGGGCTTTTCGGGTGCTGGTTCGCAACGCAATGTTCCGGCGGGTCGAGTTGGCCGCGCTGCGCCGGTGGGATCTGCTCGCCGAGCTCGACACCGATATCGACTGGGAGGCAGCGCTGGTGGGCTACTTCGCGGAGCATGATGCGATCGGCACCGGTCCGGACGCCCGCGGGCCGGGGCTGTTGCTCGTCGACCAGGGGGCCGACAGCTGGCAGGTACGGCAGATCCTCGACGACCCGGCCGGCGATCATGACTGGGGCATCACCGCCGAGGTCGACCTCGCAGCGTCCGACGCCGATGGCACCGCCGCGCTTCGGATCACCGCCGTCGACCAGCTGGGCGCCGGCTGGGTTTCCTGACCGCGCCGCCCTCCCCCGGCAGGGCGTTCGGCGGGCGGGGTCAGCGCGGGAGCAGGCCCGAGGTTTGCATCGCCCGGCCGTAGCCGGTGTCGAAGGCGACCCGCAGCAGCTGGCGGGTGTCGGTGGTGGCGCGCCGGCGCAGGCGTCGCCAGGAGGCGTACGACGAGGTGGCGTCTTGTGGTCGGCCGGTGAGGTCGGCGTGCGCAACGGTCTCGCCGAGACGGGCGGCTTCGAGCAGCTGGCTGCGGGAGGCTCGCGGGGCGGGTGGACGGGGACGTGCCAGGGGTCGAATGGCGGTCAACGAGGGTCCTAGAGCGGGCTGCCGGGGGCCGGTACGTGGGCCTGTCCGGGCGCGAGGTGCGCGGTATACGTGGCGGCGCTGCGTCACCGTGGCCCTGTCGACAGGGCCGGTCCGGGAGCAGTCGCGCGGCGACAACCGGTGGTTGTCTGTGATCAACCTAGCAGGCAGCCGCCGGGGCGCGCCCGACAACGCACGCGCCCCGTCGTACCGGGATCAGGCCTTGAACAGCTCGGCCAGCGCGATGATCTCGTCGGTCGTCGACTCGGGCACTAGGTAGCCCTCGCGGTCCTCGATCTCGGCCAGATGGGCCTGGATGTCCTCGGCGCTGGGCGTGCCGTGCTGGCCGGCGAACCAGCCCTGCCCAAGGCCCCAGAAGACTCGCGCGTAGCGGCCACCGGCGGCGGAGTACGCGCCGTGCGTGGTCGTGCACGCCTCGCTGGCGAGGTAGGTGACCATCGGGGTGACGAGCTCGGGAGCGAGATTCTCGGCGAAGCTGCCGAGCAACTCCTCGGTCATCCGGGTCTTCGCGACCGGCATGATGACGTTGGAGAGGATGCCGGCGCGCGCACCCTCGACCGCAATCGTGTTGGACAGCCCGACCAGGCCCATTTTTGCGGCGGCGTAGTTGGTCTGGCCGAAGTTGCCGAAGGTCGCGTTGGAAGCGGTG
>JAYUMN010000120.1:0-10086 GCA_043762595.1 Frankiales bacterium | reverse complement strand
GGGTTGCCGAGAGCCCGAGAGTGAGCACGAGCCAGGGGTCCAGCAGGGCGATCTGGCCCTCGGTCCAGGGGCGACAGTTCGCGGTCTCGGCGCGGGTCGGCAGCCGGTTGCCCGGCGGCCGGCACTTCAGCGTGTTCAGCACCGAGACCTCCTCGCGGGGCAAGCCGGCCTCGGCGAGCAGCCGGTCCAGCAGCTTCCCGCTGCGGCCGACGAAGGGCAGACCGCTGGCGTCCTCCTTGTCGCCCGGGGCCTCACCGACGACGAGCAGGCGCGCACCCGGCGACGTCGTACCGACCACGATGGTCGTGCGGGTGGCCACCAGTGCCGGGCAGCGGGCGCAGCCGCGGACCTCCTCTGACAGGGTCTCCCAGCTCATGCGCTGCGGGCGGCGGCCCGCGAGGCCCGTCGCAGCAGGGCGCGCAGATGCAGGGTCACCAGCGGGCCGCATTCGAGCTGCACCATGTGCCCGGCCCCCTCGACGACAACGAGCTGCGCATCCGGGACCACCTCAGCCATCACCCGGCTGTGATCGACGGGGGTCATCAGGTCCTTGCTGCCGACCAGGACGAGCGTCTCGACGCGCTGCAGCACCGCGAGGGCCTCGAGCTTGTCGTGGTCGCGGAAGCTGTCGTAGAACGCGGCGATCACCTCGACCGGGCAGCGGGCCGTCATCTGCTCGACGAACTCCACCAGCGACGGGCTGACGTCGGAGCTGCCGAAGGCGCCCCGGCGGGTGGCCAGGAAGGCCAGGTCGGTGCCGAGCCGGCGGCTCTTCTCGAACGCCCGGGGCCGGGACGCCATCCCCCTGGTGAGCCAGGGCAGCACGGCGCCGGTGATCGGCGCGGCGACTGCCGGCAGTCCAAAGGTCAGCCCGGCCAGTCGCCCGGTCGAGGTCGACATCAGCGCGACGCCGACGATCCGGCTGCCGAACAGCTCGGGCTGCTGGTCGGCCAGTGCCATCACCGTCATGCCGCCCATCGAGTGCCCGATGAGCACCACCGGCCCGGTCGGCGCGCAGGCCGACAGGACGTCGGACAGGTCAAGGCCCAGCTGGTCGATCGTTGAGTGGGCCGCGCTGCTCCGGCCGCTCTTGCCGTGCGAACGCTGGTCGTAGAGCACCACCCGGCCGGGGTTGTCGGCGGCGAGCGCCCGCCGCTGGTAGTGCCAGACGGCCAGCTCCTGGGTGTAGCCGTGGATCAGGATCACGGTCAGCGGCACGGGGGTGGTGACCGGCGGGCCGAGCTCCTCGACGTGCAGGGACACACCGTCGACGGCGATCACCTGCCGGACCCGGTCCGCGGGCAACTCGAAGAACGGCTCACCGACATCGGGGTCGGGCTTGAGCCGGGCCCGGCCGACCGCGTAGCGCTCCGCCGTCAGCCCGGCAGCGGCCCCCACGGCGAGCGCGCCCATCACCCCGCCGACCAGTCCGCGCCTCACCGGTGACCCCCTGCGTACGCCCGCGGGACCCGCGCCCCGATCCGGGTCACGATCTCGTAGTCGATCGTGTCCAGCGCCTCGGCCCACTCCTGCGCGGTCGGCTCGCCGTCGTCACCGGACCCGAACAGCAGCACCTCGTCACCCTCCTCGACCGCGTCGTCCCCGACGTCCAGAACGAACTGGTCCATGCAGACCGTCCCGGCGATCCGGCGGCGGACGCCTCGTAGTTGGACCTCGAGCAGGTTGGTCCCGGCGCGGGGGACCCCATCGGCGTAGCCCAGCGGCACGAGGGCCAACGTCGCCGCGGCGGCGCTGATATGCCGGTGCTGGTAGCTCACGCCGGTGCCCGCCGGCACCCGCTTGACGAGCGCGACCGTCGAGCGCAGCGACATCGCCGGGCGCAGGCCGAAGTTGGCCGGCTCCCCGAGGTGCGGCACCGGTGACAGTCCGTAGACCGCGAGACCCGGGCGGACCAAGTCGTAGTGGGTGGCCGGCGCGGTGAGTGTTGCCGCCGAATTGGCCAGATGGCGTACGTCGGGGCGCAGGCCCGCCCGTGCGGCGACCTCGAGCGCCTCAGCGAAGACCCCGGCCTGGGTGAGGTTGACCGGGTGGTCCGGCCCGCCGTCGGCGTGCGCGAAATGGCTCCAGAGCCCGGCCACCCGGACGCCGCCGTCGACCTCGGCCCTGGCCGCGGCGTCGCACAGCGCGGGCCAGTCCGCGCGGGTGGCGCCGGCCCGCGCCAGGCCGGTGTCGACCTTGAGGTGCAGCCGCGCGGTGGAGCCCGTTTCCCGAGCAGCCTGGCGCGCCCGGTCGAGGCCTGCCGTGCTGGAGATCCCCAGGTCGACCTGCGCAGCCACCGCCGGCGCCAGGTCCTCACCCGGGGTGATGAGCCAGGCGAGAACAGGCTGATTGAGGCCGGCCCCCCGCAGCGCCAGGGCTTCTTCGAGGAAGGCCACCCCAAGCCAGGCGGCCCCGCCCTCGACCGCGGCGCGGGCACTGGGGACGAGCCCATGGCCGTAGCCATCGGCTTTGACGACCGCCATCACCTGCGCTGTGCCGGCCCGCTCACGCAGCACGGCGACGTTGTCCCGGATCGCGTCGAGATCGACCAGTGCCCGCGACCTCATGTCGCCAGGGCCGTCATGTCGGCAGGTCCTTCATGTCGGCAGGTCCTTCATGTCGGCAGGCTCGCAGCCACGCGCCTCGCGGACCGCGTCCGGCCAGGCTTCGAGCAGCAGCGATGCGCTGGTCGTCGTTCCCCGCGCCGACAGGGCGCCGGCCCGGCCGTGCAGGAACGCACCGACACTGCCGGCGTCGAGCGGCCCGAGACCCTGCGCGAGCAGCGCCCCGACGCCACCGCTGAGCACGTCACCGGACCCGGCAGTGGCCAGCGCCGGGGTCCCGGTGCTGTTCACCCGGGCCGGGCCAGCCGGCCCGACGACGATAGTCGCGTCGCCCTTCAGCAGCACGTGCACGCCGAGCTCGGTGGCGAGCCGCCGCGCCGCGCCGATCCGGTCGGTGCCGACCTCGTGGCCGAACCGCGCGAACTCGCGGTCGTGCGGCGTCAGCAGGGTCGGCGCGGTCCGCGCCTCGAGCCAGCCGGGGTGCTGCGCGCAGACCGTCAGCGCGTCGGCGTCGACGAGGACCGGCACGTCCTGGTCAAGGACCGCCTGCACCGCGGCGGCAGCGATCGGGCCGGTGCCAAGCCCCGGCCCGACGACCCAGGCCTGCACCCGGCCCGCGTCCACGACGCGCGCGCCGCTCGCCTCGGTCACGACCGTCTCGGCCCAGCGGGCCCGCACCTGCTCGGCCGGGTGCGGCGCCCCGGCGAATCGCACCATCCCGGCGCCGGCCCGAACCGCCGCGCCGACCGCGAGCACGGCCGCACCGGGATAGCGATGTGAGCCCGCGACGACACCGAGCACACCCCGCGAGTATTTGTCGGCCGCGCCGCCGGCCACCGGCAGCAGCCGGGCAACATCCGCCGCCTCGAGCAGTTCGACCACGGGGGTCGGCAGCGCCAGCCCGAGCTCAACCAGGTGCACCGTGCCAGCATGCGCTCGCCCTGCTCCGACGACCAGGCCGGGCTTGAGGGTGCCGAAGGTGACGGTCAGCCCAGCCCGGACCGCCGCGCCCGCGACCGCGCCAGTGTCGGCGTCGACGCCGCTCGGCAGGTCGACAGCCACGACGTGCGCACCTGCGACGGCGAGGGCCGCCGCCGCAGGCCGCAGCGGCCCGCGGCCGCCGATGCCGACGAGCCCGTCGAGAATCAGGTCGGCGAGGTCGAGCGCCCCTGGTTCGTCGACCCGGCCACCGGCCCGGCGCAGCGCCGCGAGTGCGTCCGGCACCACCCCGCCGGTGAGCATTGCCGTCACCTGGGCGCCCCGGCTGGCGAGCATCGCGCCGGCCCACAGCGCATCCGCCCCGTTGTTGCCGGCCCCGACCAGCAACACGACCCGCGCGCCGTACGTCGCGCCGAGCCGCCCCGCACAGGCCACCGCAAGCCCGGTCGCGGCGCGCTGCATCAGCGCCCCGGCGGGCAGCGTCGCCAGCAGCGCGGCCTCGGCGTCCCGGACCTGCGCCACCGCATGCGCGCGTCTCATGACTCGGCCACCACGACCGCCGTCGCGATCCCGCCGTCGTGTGACAGCGACAGATGCCAGCGGGCGATCCCCTGGGCGGCGGCTTCGGCGGCGACCCCGCCGTGCACGACGATCGTCGGCCGGCCGGAGGCCTCCGGGACGACCTCGGCGTCCCGCCACCGCAGCCCCCCGGGCGCGCCGAGCGCCTTGGCGACAGCCTCCTTGGCAGCGAACCTGGCGGCCAGCGACTCCATCCGCGGCTGGGCCCGCTCGGCGTCGGTGAACAGCCGCCGCCCTAGTCCCGGCGTACGCGTCAGGGCGCGAGCGAACCGCGCTACGTCGACGACGTCGACGCCGACCCCCACGATCACCCGCTACTCGACGGTGACGCTCTTGGCCAGGTTGCGCGGCTGGTCGACGTCCAGGGCCCGGACCCGGGCGACCTCAGCCGACAGCACCTGCATGGGCACGATCGTCAGCAGCGGCGCGAGCAGCGACTTGGTGTCCGGCAGCCGGACGAGGTGGTCGGCGTAAGGCACGCAACTGTCGTCGCCATCTGTTGCAATCACGATGGTCTTCGCGCCGCGCGCGCGCACCTCCTGCACGTTGTTGATGAGTTTGGGCTGCAGGACGTGCCGGGTCGCCAGCACCACCACCGGCGTGCCTTGCTCGATCAGCGCGATCGGGCCGTGCTTGATCTCCCCGGCCGAGAATCCCTCCGCCGAGACGTAGGCCAGCTCCTTGAGTTTGAGCGCACCTTCGAGCGCGATCGGGTAGCCGACGTGCCGGCCGAGGAACAGCACCCGCTGTTCGTACGCGATCTCCCGGGCGATCTCCCGGACGCCCTCCATCCGCGCCAGCACCTCAACCAGCAGGTCCGGGATCTGCTCGAGGTCGGCCAGGTGCGCTCGGACCTCGTCGGTGTCGCGGGTCCCGCGGACCTGCGCGAGGTAGAGCCCGACGAGGTACATCGCGGTGATCTGCGTGATGACGGCTTTGGTCGAGGCGACCGCGACTTCCGGACCACCACGTGTGTAGAGGGTCGCGTCGGCCTCGCGGGCGATCGACGAGCCGACCGTGTTGGTGACCGCCAGCACCCAAGCCTTCTGCGACCGGGCGTGCCGCACGGCCTCCAGCGTGTCGGCGGTCTCCCCTGACTGCGATACCGCGACGACTAGGGTATTGCGGCCGATCACCGGGTCGCGGTAACGGAACTCGCTCGCCAGCTCGACGTGCACCGGTAGCCGGCACCATCGCTCGATCGCGTATTTCCCGATCATCCCAGAGTGGTAGGACGATCCGCAGGCAATGATGACGACCTGTTCGACCGCCCGCAGATCCTCATCCGACAGGGCGATCTCGTCCAGATGCAGCAGCCCCTGAGGCGAGAGCCGGCCGCCGAGGGTGGCCCGGACCGCTTCGGGCTGCTCGTCGATCTCTTTGAGCATGAAGAACTCATAGCCGCCCTTCTCGGCGGCGGCGGTGTCCCAGTCGACGTGCATCGCTTCCGGGACGACCACGGCGCCGTCGAGGTCGGTCACGGTGATGCCGGTCCGACGCAACTCGACGAACTGATCCTGGTCGATGACGAGCGCGTCGCGGGTGTGTGCGATGAAGGCTGTGACATCGCTGCCGAGAAAGTTCTCACCGTCGCCGATCCCCGCGACGAGTGGCAGATTGCGGCGCGCCCCGACGACCAGGTCCGGTGTGTCGGCGTGCGCGACAACCAGGACGAATGAGCCTTCCAGGTCCCGGCAGACACTGCGGACGGCGGCGGCCAGGTCGCCCGCGGTGACCTGCAGTCGCTCCTCGAGCAGGTGCGCGACGACCTCGGTGTCGGTGTCGGACGCGCGTCGGTGGCCTCGGGCCTGCAGACCCGCGACGAGCTCCTCGAAGTTCTCGATCGTCCCGTTGTGGACGACGGCGACCCGGCCGGCGCAATCCACCTGCGGGTGTGCGTTGCGATCGGTGGGGGCGCCGTGGGTGGCCCACCGGGTGTGACCGATGCCCAGCGTCCCGGGCAGCGGCCGCTCGGACAGCACTTTGTCGAGGTTGGCGAGCTTGCCGGACCTGCGCTCGACGGCCAGGTCACCGTCTGCCGACAACACCGCGACACCAGCCGAGTCGTAGCCGCGGTACTCAAGGCGCCGTAGGCCGTCGACGACAACCTCGAGGGCGTCCTGGTGACCGACGTAACCCACGATGCCGCACATGTCGGCAAGGTTAGCCCGCGCCGGTCGCCGCGCCCGTCCGTGCACGCAGCGCCCGGGCCAGGTCGTCGCGCTGCTCGAGCACCACCCGGTGCGCCCCGGTGGCCAGATCAGGCGAGCCCAGCAACGCATCGGTGCGGTCCAGCACGTCCTGGCGGATGAGCGTCGCGGGGTAGAGCAGCATCGTGGCGAACCGGGCGGTCTGCGGCGTGTCGCCGGACCACAGACCCGGCACCGCCGCGAGATAGCGGTCCACGTACGGCTCCAGCAACGCGTCCTGGCCGTGCTGCCAGAACCCGCCGCCCAAGGCGCGGACCTGCGCGTTGCCACACATCCCATCCGTGACCGCCTGCCAGACCTCGGCCTTGGTGGCCGGATCGGGCCGGGCGGCCCGGGCCCATTCGGCGTGCTGCTGGCCGGTCGCGCTCGGGTCGCGGATGAGCTCGTCGGCGAGCCGCGCCTGGTCGACCTGGCCGAGGACCGCCAGCCGGCGCAACACCCACCACCGCAGCGCGGTGTCGACGGCGACACCAGGCGGGACCGCGCCGTCGAGCAACCCCTCGAGCCGCGCCACATCGGTGGTCGCCTCGACGCAGGCCCGCAGCCAGGTCAGCTGCAGATCGCTGCCCGGGGGCAGGGCGTTGGCCGCTCCCCAGCAGGCCTGCTCGATCTGGCTGAGCAGGCCGCGCCCATCCACGGCGAACAACCTCGCGGCGCGGGTCGCCTGCTGCAGCAACGTCTCGACCAGCGCCGGATCGGTCTCGGCCGGCACCCCACGCAGCACCGCGCCGACGTGGTCGGCGGCGGGCAGCTCGGCGTCGCGGGCGGCGTCCCACAGCGCCCCCCAGCACAGCGCCCGGGCGAGCGGGTCGGTGAGCTCACCCAGGTGCGCGAGCACGGTGGCGAGCGAGCGAGGGTCGAAACGAAGCTTCGCGAAGCTCAGGTCGCTGTCGTTGGGCAGCACCAGATCCGCCGGCTCGCCGGCGATCGGGGTCGACGCGCCCGAGATGTCGACCTCGGCGCGGGAGCGCAGCACCAGTGCGCCGTCGCGGCGGTCGTACCGTCCGATCCCGATCCGGTGCTCGCGCAGCACGGTCGACGCCTGCAGCACCGCCGTCTGCGGCCCACCGGGACCGTCGACCACCCGCAGCGT
Source organism: Frankiales bacterium (assembly GCA_043762595.1). GTDB lineage: Bacteria > Actinomycetota > Actinomycetes > Mycobacteriales > SCTD01 > JAYSQK01. The sequence continues at coordinate 2,701 of JAYUMN010000120.1, read as the reverse complement.
GCTCACGCCGCTGGTACACAACCAGCGCTCGGACCAGCCGACCAGCTCGCGGCCGCTCGCGGTCTCAAGGGCCGCCAGCAGGTCGGCGAAGGTCGTGTTGCCCCACGCATGCGCCCGAAGGTAGGCCCGGACCCCGTCGAAGAAGGCCGGTCGACCGACCGAGGCCATCAGCTGCCGCAGCGCCGAGGCGCCTTTGGCGTAGGAGATCCCGTCGAAGTTGAGCAGGCCCGACCGGTTGTCGGGGACCTCCCCGGTCACCGGGTGCGTGGTTGGCAGCTGGTCAGCGCGGTAGCCCCAGGCCTTGCGGCCGAGGCAGAAGTCGGCCCATGCCCCGTCGTACCCGGTGGCCTCGTCGACGGTGAGGAAACCCATCAGCTCGGCGAAGGACTCGTTGAGCCAGATGTCGTCCCACCACTGCATCGTGACGAGATTGCCGAACCACATGTGCGACATCTCGTGCGCGATGACCTGCGCGCGCAGCCGCCGGGTCCCCTCGGTGACCCGCGACGGGAACAGGAACTGCTCGTCGCTGTAGGTCACCATCCCCGGGTTCTCCATCGCCCCGGCGTTGAACTCCGGACAGAAGACCTGGTCATAGGTGTCGCCGAACATGTACGCCGAGCCGAACAGCTGCTGCTGGAAGGCCAGCGACCGGCGGGTGATGTCGAACAGCTCGTCGGCCTCCAGGTGTGGCAGCAACGAACGCCGGCACCAGACGCCGAGCTCGACCCCCTCGTGCCACACCTGCTCGCCGACCCACGCGCCCGCGGCAAGGGTGAGGTGGTAGGTCGACAGCGGCGGCGTCTCGGCGAACGTCCAGCGCGGCCCGTCCTGCTGGCCGCGCAGGTTGCTCAGCACCTGCCAGCCCTCGGGGGCAAGCACCGAGAGGCGCATCACCGCCTTGAGGTCGGGCTGATCGAAGCAGGCGAAGCAGCGTTGGGCGTCGTCCATGAATGCCTGCAGGTAGAGGTAGCTCGCGCCGTCCGCCGGGTCGACGAACCGGTGCAGCCCCTCGCCGGTGTTGGTGTACGCGCAGCTCGCCACCACCCGTACCTCGTTGTCGGCCTGCAGGCCGGGCAGGGCGATTCGGTTGCCGGCGATGGTGACCGGCGCGCCGTTCAGCGTCGCCTCGAGCAGCTCCGGCGCGTCCAACTCGAGGAACGTGGTGGCGCCAAGCTCCGCACAGGTGAACCGGACCACCGTCGTGCTGGCGAACCGCTCGTCGCCGCAAGTCAGGTCCAGCTCCACGTCGTACGACGTGACACGCAGCAGCCGGGCGCGGGTGCGCGCCTCGTCGCGGGTCAGGTTTCTCATGCCGACGAACCTACGTTCCGGGTCCGACAGAGCGCCGCCAGGGACCCCGGGCTACGGGATGATGAGGCGGCGCAGCGCGGTGCCATCGACAGCGACGAACCAGGCAATCAACGAGTGGCAGCGCAGCACCGGCTCCAGGACGCCCTCAATCCGCTCGCCCCCGCCCAGCGCGGCTCGGACACCGGGCGTCCAGTCGCCGGTGCTCACGTGGAGCGGGCCGCCGGTCATCGCCCACTCACGCAGGCCACCAGCTCCCCGGTGGTCGCGGCGCACGTCCTGGTCGCGGGCTCGGCGGCATCGAAGTACTCGATGCGATGTTCGGCAGTGTCCTGGCAACCTCGGCCGTCGTAGGTGTCGCTTGCCAGCCCATCCACGTTGCGACCCTGCCACCACTACGCCCGGGTCGGGGTCGGGGAAGTCGAGGGCATTGGCGAGGCAAGACATCCCGTCAGGGTCCGCAGCACGCTCAGAGGCGGCCCACACCCCTGCGGCCCGCTCACCCCGACCGCGGCTGTCAAAGTCGAGCCCGAACTGGTGGACCGCTGCTCCGACGTGGTGGGTGAGCGGGCGGTGGTCGCCGGGCAGGGTGGTGGCGGGGCTTGTTGAGTTCTTCGATGAGGTGCTGGCGAGCTCAGGCGATTCGGGGGCTGTCGGGTTGGTCCGATGAGCCTGGCGCGGGCTCGCACATGTCGTCTCTCGCTGTTTCCAACTCGAGACGCTCGACCGCTCCAACGCCACATTCCCTCCGATCAGACGAGCCGCGGTTCGTCTGATCGGCCCCACCGCCCAAGACCCACCCCGGTTCGCCCTGGCAGTCTTGGCGGCGGAGGCGTTTCTGGCTTGGCCACACCTGGACCGGATCCGTCACTCCATCCAGGCCCCATCCGACAAAGTCGCCCCGCCTGTGCAGACCCGCCCGGTTGCGCTGTGCCGGGGCCCAGCCGGCCCCTCGACCGCGGCCAGCGCAATGAGCCGTAGGCGGGCCGCTGACATCCAGGCCGACCCGTGTGCGGGCCTCCAGGATTCGGGCCACCAGGATTCGGGCTGCCCGCGTGGCGCTGAGTTGGCCGTCCTGCTGCTGCCGGGCCCCATCAACTCGCAGGTGCTTCAAGGCCCGCCCAACGCCGTTGGCGTCACCAGCCGTCGCGGCGGCAGTGATGCTGTTGGCGTCGTGCTGGAGGGCCGCGGCCAGCGGCGGTGCTGAGCTTTCTGTGATTGGTGTTGCGGGAGACTGGGCTGGGTGGGTCAGTTTTGCGCATCGGCGCGGCGCACTGGTTTGTTTGCCCTGGTTGTGACACGTTCCCCATCGTTTCGGTGTGGCTCACAGCGACCACCAGCGACTGGCTGGCTGGGGGTAGCTGGGCCGGCAACGTTCATCCGTGTGGGT
>JAYUMN010000119.1:0-3966 GCA_043762595.1 Frankiales bacterium | reverse complement strand
GCCGTGCAGCGGCTCGCCGCCGTGCCGCACCTCGACGGTCAGGTTGTCTCCAGGGGTGCTACGCAACTCCAGCGTCAACAGTTCGCCCTCGCCCCATACCGACACCTCCAAGCCCCAGTGGTCATCGCCGAAGCGCAGCCGCCGAACATCGCTGCGGTCGCTGAACCGTCGGTCACCGTCGATCAGCGAGTCGTAGACGAGGTCCGCGATGCGGGTGCCGGGGGCCCGTCCGTTGAACGCGTCGCGAGCGGCCTGCACTACGTCCACGGGTACGGCGAGGATGTCGGCCTCCTGCGCTGGCTTCGGCGTTGGCTGGTGCAGCGAGGCGCGTGCAGAGACCTCAGATGGTCGAGTCACCAGGGCTCCTTGCGCAGGCCGTACGCCGCTAGAGCGTGCAAGCGTAAGACGCGAACTGGCTGCCCGCACTTCGAGCGCCCCGACGGCTGTCCGAGCCCGACCATTTGCCGAGTGCTGAGCATCGCGTCGCACCTCCCGGAGCTGTCCCCACGTAACAGGAGGGGGGCTGGGCGACCGGTGATACGTCGACAGGTAGGTCAGTGTGCGCGCTGGGCGGACCGCGGCGCTGGGATCTCCCGGCAACGACGACCGGCACCCGCGGCGTGGGCCCGGGCTTCGCGCTCGACGGTCTGCAGGAGCACCTGCTCGACCTGCGACCCGAGGTGCGGGTGGCTTTCCAGGAGCTCGAGGACCCGCAGCCAGCCGAGCTGGCAGACGACCCGACCAACGTCCGCGGGCAGCCCGGCGTCGCGGGCCGCCCGCCAGACCACCACGGCGTACAGCTCGACCAGCTCGGCCCAGGCGGCCCCGTCGCCGGCTGCGGCGGCCGCTGTCAACAACTCGTCTGGCTGCAGCAGACACGGGTCGGGGTGGCTTCGTGGACCCACGATCGTCGGCGCGGTCGAGCTCACAGCTGCCTCCTTGCGGGCCGACGGGGTCGGCATCGCTCCGCAGTCACTCTGGCCCCGACGTAGCCCGTGGCGACATGATTAAAAAGGGTGAGGTCGGGGTGAACAAGGGACGAGCAGGCGGACAAATGTCCGTTTTTTCTCCCGCGACTCAGGATCCGGCGTCGGCGGAGGACATCCCCTTGGCCTCCAGCACCTGCTGAAGCCGCCGCAGGCACCGTCCTCGGGTCGGACCCAGACTGCCGATTGGCATGCCGAGCGCGGCCGAAATGTCCTCGTACGACGGGACCGGGTCAAGCATCAGTAGTCGCAGCAGTTGGCTGCAGCGCTGCGGCAGCTCGGCCAGTGCCTCCCGCACGGCAGCGTCGCGCTCGGAGCCGAGCAGGCCGACATCAACTCCTGGCAGCCGCTCGTCGGCGAGGTCGAGCCGTTCGGATTCGCCGACCAGGACGTATTTCTTGGACCGGGCGATCACGCGCAGGCACTCGCGTCGCGCGGTGGTGGCGAGCCACGCGCCGACATGGCCGGGCGTTGTGATCCGATCGATGTTCTCGACCAGCCGCAGCCAGGTCGTCTGTGCGACATCTGAGGCGTCCATCGGACCGAGCCGGTGATCTCTGGTGATGGTCCAGACAAGCCCCACGTAGGCCGCGACGAGCTCGTCCCAGGCGCCACGGTCACCGGTCGCAGCGGCGAGCACCAGCTCCTCGGCGCGCTCCGGAGCGAGGCTCATGGAGGCGAATGCTAGGGCCAGGCATCCGCGCGCCCACTCTGGACACCTGCGCCGCGGGGATCTGGCGTCGCGTTCGCCCGGCCCGGAGCCGCTTGGGATTGCCTGGCGGGGAGCTGCCGATGAGGCCGCCTCGTCGCGGTCGGGGTGGCTTCCAGCCGGCAGCCGGGACCAGGGTCGACAACGGGCCAGTCGCGACGACGGCCGGCCTGTCCCGACGTACGCTTGGGTTGCCGGCGCAAGACGCCCGATGCACGGGGCGCTCGTGCGGCCCATATCTGCGGAAGGCCATCACTGTTGTCCCTCACCGGACTGCTCGACGTCGTGCTCGGCGACCCGGCGCTCGCCAAGGCGGTCGAGACGGTCTCTGGCAGCCTCGACCTCACCGCGCCGCCCGGGATGCGGCCGTTCGTGGTTGCTGCGCTGACTGCCCGGGCCGGCCGCACCGTGCTCGCGGTGACGGCGACGGGGCGTGAGGCGGAGGACCTCGTCGCGGCCCTGTCGAGCCTGCACGACGCCGACCGGGTCGCGCTCTACCCCAGCTGGGAGACCCTGCCGCACGAGCGGTTAAGCCCACGGGCCGACACAGTTGGGCGGCGACTCGCGGTGCTGCGTCGGCTGGCCCATCCGAGCGCCGACGACCCGGCGACCGGGCCGATCGACGTCGTCGTCGCACCTGTGCGCAGCCTGCTCCAGCCGCAGGTCAAGGGACTCGGTGAGCTGGAGCCGGTGCAGCTGCAGCCGGGGCAGGACGCGTCGCTCGACGATGCGGTCCGACGCCTGGTCGACATCTCCTACCTGCGGGTCGAACTGGTCGAGAAGCGGGGCGAGTTCGCCGTTCGGGGCGGCATCCTGGACGTCTTTCCGCCGACCGAGGAACACCCCCTGCGGGTGGAGTTCTGGGGCGACACGGTCGAGGAGGTCCGGTCGTTCAAGGTCAGTGACCAGCGCAGCCTCGGCACGGTCGAGCACGGGCTGTGGGCCCCGCCGTGCCGGGAGTTGCTGCTCACTCCCGAGGTGCGGGCCCGGGCGAGGGAGCTGGTCACCAGCCATCCCGAGCTGGCCGAGATCTGTGACCGCATCGCCGATGGCACCCCGGTCGAGGGCATGGAGGCGCTCGCGCCGGTGCTCGTCGACGACCTGCAGCTGCTCGTCGACGAGATGCCCAACGGCACAGTTGTTGTCGTCTGCGATCCGGAGCGGGTACGAACCCGTGCGCACGACCTGGTGCGCACCAGCCAGGAGTTCCTCGAGGCGTCGTGGTCGACTGCGGCAACCGGTGGCCAGGCTCCAGTGGACCTTGGTGCAGCGGCCTATAAGAGCCTCGTCGAGGTCCGCGAGCATGCCGCGGCGAGCGGGTTGCCCTGGTGGAGCGTGACACCGTTCACCTCCGACGCCGACCTCGAGGACAACACCCTGGTGCTGGCCACCCGGCAGCCGACCGCCTACCGGGGCGAGACCGAGCGGGCGCTCGAGGATGTCCGGCGCTGGTCCGCCGACGGCTGGCGGGTGGTACTCACCACCGAGGGGCACGGGCCCGCGCAGCGTCTCGTCGAGGTGCTGCGGGGCGCTGACATCGCGGCGCGACTCGACGAGAACCTCGACGGGCCAATTGATACCGGTATCGTGCACGTCTCGACAGGATGCCTGGAAACCGGCTTCACGAGCGAGCTGCTCAAGACCGCCGTGCTCACCGAGGCAGATCTCACCGGCACCCGCGGGGCCGGTTCCAAGGACATCAGCAAACGGATGCCGAGCAAGCGGCGTAACGCCGTTGATCCTCTACAGCTCAAAGCCGGTGACCCCGTCGTACACGAGCAGCACGGCGTTGGGCGCTACGTCGAGATGGTCCAGCGGACGGTGGCCGGTGCCACCCGTGAATACCTGATCCTTGAATACGCGAAGGGCGACAAGCTCTTCGTGCCAGCGGATCAACTCGAACAGGTGACGCGGTACGTCGGCGGGGAGGCGCCTTCGATGGACCGGCTCGGCGGCGGCGACTGGGCCAAGCGCAAAGGGCGGGCCAAGAAGGCGGTCAAGGAAATCGCGGCGGGGCTCATCCAGCTGTACAGCGCCCGGATGGCGAGCCCCGGCCACGCCTTCGGTCCGGACACGCCGTGGCAGCGCGAGCTCGAGGACGCCTTCCCGTACGTCGAGACACCTGACCAGCTCGAGGCGATCGGCGAGGTCAAGGCCGACATGGAGAAGTCCTCACCGATGGACCGCGTCATCATGGGCGATGTCGGCTATGGCAAAACCGAGATCGCCGTACGCGCCGCCTTCAAGGCGGTACAGGACGGCAAACAGGTC
>JAYUMN010000118.1:0-3006 GCA_043762595.1 Frankiales bacterium | reverse complement strand
CGGCCGGGCTGCACAAGGACTTCATCACCATGACCCTCGCCAACGCGCTCGTGCACGCCGATTCGATGAGCGTGCTCGGCACCCCTATCGACCTCGGCTCGATCACCGTCGACAGCTACGTTGTAGCCGGCAGCACCGACCACATCTGCCCCTGGGAGAGCTGCTACCGCACCGTGCAGCTGCTCGGCAGCCGGCCCCGGTTCGTGCTCTCGACCGCCGGGCACATCGCCGCGCTGGTCAACCCGCCGAGCAACCCCAAGTCGAGCTACCAGGTCAATGACACGCTGCCGGACGCCGCGGACGAGTGGAAGGCCGGGGCGGTCCAGCATCCGGGGAGCTGGTGGACCGACCATGTCGCCTGGCTCGCCGAGCGGTCCGGAGATCTGCGTGCCGCCCCGACGAGCCTGGGCAGCGACCGCTTCAGCGCCAGCGGCTCGGCCCCCGGCACCTACGTGATGGAGCCCTGAGCCGGTGCCCCTGGTCAGGGTCGGACGGGGTCGCAGTGCGACCGGCCTACACGTCGAGCGCGCGGGCAGCGGCGAGCCGCTGCTGTGGATCACCGGTTTTGCGATCAGCGCCGAGATCTTCGCCCCGGTCATCCCGCTGTACGCCGGGGAATACGACTGCATCCGCTACGACAACCGCGGCTCGGGGCGTTCCCTGGCGCCCTGGCGGCTGACGTCGATCCCCGAGCTGGCCGGCGACGCGGTCGCGCTGCTCGACGCCCTCGGGCTGGCCAGCGCCCACGTCTACGGCCTGTCGATGGGCGGCATGGTGGCGCAGGAGATGGCGATTCGCTTCCCGGACCGGGTGCGCGCGCTGGTGCTCGGCGGCACCAGCCACGGCGGCCCGCGGGCCGTCCTGCCATCGCCGGCGGTGGCGTCTGCGCTCGGTTCGCGGCGGGCCGCGCCGTCCGTGCGGGGCCGCGTCGTCGCCGGGGCGTTGTTCACCGACGACTTCCGGCGGGCTCATCCTGAGCGGGTGCGCGAAGGGCTCGGCTTGCTCGCCAGCCACCCCGCCAGCGCCCGCGGGCTGACCGCGCACTGGTGGGCCTCGGTCTACCACGACACTTGGTCCCGGCTGCCCTCGATCAGTGCGCCGACCCTGATCCTGCACGGCGCAAGCGACCGGCTTACCCCGGTCGCGAACGCCCGCCGGCTCGCCGAGCGGATCCCAGAAGCGACCCTCGCGATCGTCCAGGACGCCGCCCACGCCTATCTGCTCGAGCAACCGGAACAGGCGCACCGATTGTTCAGCGAGTGGCTGGCCGCCCGGTCACCGGTCGCCGCCGGTCGGCCGCTGACCGGCCTGCCGGCCCGCACCGAGCGGCTCAGCCGCACCTTCGGCCTGCCGACTGGCGCGCTGCGGACGGCCCGCAGCCTGACCGGTCTCGCCTCGTCCCGGCGTACCCGCTAGGCGCGTGGAGGCCAGGGTGTGGGCGATCTCGCGGTAGGCGCGGCGGTTGAAGGCGAGGCCGATGTGGCTGCCGGGCACTTCGATGCAGCGGGCGTAGGGCACGACGCAGGCCTGCCAGCGGACGACTCCGTCACCCTTGGAGTAGATCGAGGTCAGCGGGATCCCGGTGGGGAAGGGCGCGGCGAAATCGCGGGTATAGCGGCACACGCAGGTGTGCGTGAAGCAGCCTTTGGCGGCAAGCTCAGGTTCGCGCCGGTGGATGACCCGGCGCACGCCACCGACAGCCAGCCGGGTGACCTCGGAGATGTCGAACGGGTCGTCCAGACCAGAGCCCATCGAGATGACCTGCGAGACGGCGTCCGGGCAGCGGGAGGCGAGCGCCTTGGCAAAGTGCCCACCTCGGCTGTGGCCGACGATCGCGACCTTGCGTCCGCTGGACAGGTGCGCATGACCGAGCACCTGCTCGAGCCGGTCGATGGCCCGGTCGGCACAGTCGACGTTGAACGCGATGCCGGCCCGGCGGGGGGCATACCCCAGCCGGCGCAGCCAGGTCGCCAGCACCGACAGCGACTGGTCACCGGCCAGGAAACCCGGGATCAGCAGCACCGGACCGCCGTCGCCCCGCGGCAGATCCGTGCCGCGCCACACCGGATCGGCGAGCAGCCGGGCCAGCTCCCCCTGCCAACGCACCTCGCGCAGATGGGCGCCCCACCACTTCTGTTGCACTTCGGTCACCGTCGTCACAGCGCCATTGTCACTCAGATGAGCCGCCGGTCGTTGGCCCAACGCGCCAATTCGTGCCGGTTCGACAGCTGCAGCTTGCGCAACACCGAAGAAACGTGGGTCTCCACCGTCTTGCCGGAGATGTACAGCTCCTTGGCCACCTCCTTGTAGGCGTAGCCGCGCGCGATGAGGCGGAGCACCTCCCGTTCGCGGGCGGTCAGCAGGTCGAGGTCGTCGTCGATCACCGGCACGTCGTCGGCCGAGAACGCATCGAGCACAAACCCGGCCAGCCGTGGCGAGAACACCGCGTCGCCGCCGGCCACCCGGCGTACGGCGTCGGCCAGATCCGGTCCCGAAATGGTTTTGGTGACATAGCCGCGGGCCCCGGCGCGGATGACCTCGATGACGTCCTCGGCCGCGTCGCTCACCGACAGCGCCAGGAACCGGGTGCCAGGGGCACCGCCGCCGACGCCCTGAAGCACCGCGCCGCCACCGCCGTCCGGCAGGTGGACATCGAGCAGCACGACATCGGGTTGCTCAGCCAGCACGAGCGTCACCGCGGCAGCGACCGTGTCGGCCTCCCCGACCACCTCGACGGCGTCGCCGAGCTCGGTCCGGACCCCGGAGCGGAACAACCGGTGGTCATCGACCAGCACCACCCGTGGGCGGGCGTCAGCCACGGGGCAGCACCAGCCGGACCTCGGAGCCCTCACCGGGCGTGCTGCGCACCAGCGCAGTGCCGCCGTGCCGGTGCATCCGGCCGACGACGGACTGAGCCAGGCCGTAGCGGTCGCCGGGTACCGCGGCCAGGTCGAACCCCGACCCCCGATCCCGGACGAAGACCGTCAGCCGGGTCGGCTCGACCTC
>JAYUMN010000117.1:0-1703 GCA_043762595.1 Frankiales bacterium | reverse complement strand
AAATCGCGCTCACCTCCGACCTGGAGATGCGCCGACAGGCCGCGCAAGCCCGGGTAGGGATCAGGCAAGCACACGAGCCGTCGCCGGACGCAGCTCGAGCGCCGGATCGGCGAGCACGTCCTGAAACAGCACTGAGTCCCTCTTGTAGTGCTGCTCAAGCCGCCAAGGTGCCCGGTCGCCTTGCCGCATGAGCTCGGCTCGGGAGCGCTCGAAATACCCTGAGCTCATCTCGATGAACGGGGTTGTGGTCCCCATGTCGACCGGACGCCTCGGGGTCGCGACAGCCAACCCCTGCTCGCGAAGGTGCCGTACAAGTCGGGCCAGGAAGGCCGAGACCAGATCGACCTTCAGCGTCCATGACGCGTTGGTGTAGCCGAGGGCGAAAAACAGGTTAGGGACGCCGTCGAGCATCATTCCCTTGTAGGCGATCCGCTCTGGAAGGCGCACCTGCTCGCCGTCGACCGTGAGCGCGATGCCGCCGAGCGGAAGCAGGTTCAGGCCGGTGGCGGTGACGACGACATCGGCCTCCAGCTCGGTCCCGGAGCGCAGCAGCAGCCCCTTCTCGGTCCATCCCTCGACGTGGTCGGTGACGACATCAGCCTTGCCGTCCATGAGTGCGTGGAAGAAGTCGCCATCGGGAACCAGGCACATCCGCTGGTCCCAGGGCTGGTAGGCGGGGGTGAAGTGCCGGTCGACGTCGAAGCCCTCCGGCAGCCGCTTGACCGCAAGCGATCGCAGCAGCGCCTTGACGCGGGCCGGGTATTTGCGGGACAGCCCGTAGATCGCTGTGGAGGTCTTCACGTTTTTCCACCGGATGGCGCGGTAGGCACGGTCCTCGGGCAGCAGGCGGCGTAGTAGCCCGGCCACTGGGTCGTCTGCCGGGAACGGCATCACGTACGACGGCGAACGCTGCAGCATCGTCACCCTGTGCGCTGTCTTGGCCAGCGCCGGCACGAGCGTGACCGCGGTGGCCCCGCTCCCGACGACGACGACGTGCTTGTCGGTCAGGTCGAGGTCGTCCGGCCAGTGTTGCGGGTGGATCAGCTGACCGTGGTAGCCATCTCGGCCGGGCCAGTCGGGGGTGTAGCCCTCGTCGTACCGGTAGTAGCCGGAACACAGGTAGAGCACGCCGCACGTGCGGGTGCTGCGCCCGCCGGTCTGCGTGTCCACGACGTGGACCGTCCAACATGCCTTCTCACTCGACCAGTCAGCGCCGATCACTTTGCGGTGGTATTCGATGCGGTCCGCCACGCCGTGGGCCTTGGCTGTCTCCCGGACGTAGGCCAGGATGCTGTCGCCGGAGGCAATCGACTCCTTGCGTGTCCAGGGCTGGAACACGTAGCCCAGCGTGTACATGTCGGAGTCGGAGCGGACGCCGGGGTAGCGGAACAGGTCCCAGGTGCCGCCGCTCGCCTCGCGCGCCTCAACTACGGCCCAGGTCGCGCCTGGCGCGTCGGTCTGCAGGTGACAAGCCGCGCCGATGCCGGACAGGCCGGCGCCGACGACCAGAACGTCCACGTGCGCGGTCTCGCATTGGGTGGCGGGAGGGATGGTCACGCAGCTCCTTGATCGAGTCAGCAAGGACAAGTGAAACAGATCCCTGATGTGTAACATAATGCACTCAACACCAGCTCATGAGGTGGTTGGTGTCCACAGTCCCGGAGAGCCCAATGACACTGCTGGCCCCGCTCCTCCCACTCAGC
>JAYUMN010000116.1:0-1587 GCA_043762595.1 Frankiales bacterium | reverse complement strand
TCTCGGTGCGCTGGGCGACCGGCAGCGCGAGCTCGCCGCCGCCGGACGGACCTCGGTGCTCGCCGCCGTGGACGGCACGGCCGTCGCGGTCATCGGCATGGCCGACGCGGTCCGCCCGAGCTCCGCGACGGCGGTCACCGAACTGCGTGAGCTCGGCGTCGAGGTCGTCATGCTGACCGGCGACAACGCCGCGACCGCCGCCCGGATCGCCGGGCAGCTCGGGATCACCACCGTCATCGCCGACGTCCTGCCCGGCGACAAAGCCGCGAAGGTCAAAGAGCTGATGGCGGCTGGCCGGCGGGTCGCGATGGTCGGCGACGGGGTCAACGACGCCCCAGCGCTCGCCCAGGCAGACCTCGGGATCGCGATCGGCGCCGGCACCGACGTCGCGGTCGAAACCGCCGACGTCGTACTGATGCGTTCGGACCCCCTCGACGTTGCGGTCGCGCTGCGGATCGGCCGCGGCACCGTCCGCAAGATGCAACAAAACCTCGGCTGGGCAATCGGGTACAACTCCATCGCACTGCCCATCGCGGCAGGGGTGTTCCAGCCCGCGTACGGGCTCGTCCTACGCCCAGAGATCGCAGCCATCACGATGGCCGGCTCAAGCCTTCTCGTCGCGGTGAACGCATTGACCCTCAAACGCCTCAGGCTGCCAACAGCGCAGCCCGCAGCACCGCCCCGGGCATATGCCGACCAGCAGGTCGCCGGTCTGGCTGGTGAGCCGGTTGCCACCAAGACCAGCTGACGCGTCGGCAACGAACACCTCACTACGTTCCCAACGCCTACGCCGTCGTCCTCTCGGGATTGACTACAGATGACTGGCGTGACGGTGGCCGACGGACACCCGGCCGCCTTGGCCGGTCGACCGGCGCCAGCACGGATGATGTGGATCACCGCCGCGCTCGGGACGTGTTTCCTCGGGGTGCGGTGGGGGCTGCGGGACGCACCGCTGCTCTGGTTCGCCGCGCTGCGGGCATTACTCGGCGGGGCGGCGTTGACCGTCGTCGCTTGCGTGCAGCGCCGGCCGATCCCGCGGTCCACCGGCAGTTGGGGGTTCATCGCGGTGCTCGGGATCGTCAACGTCACGTTGGCGTTCGCCGCGATGTTCGCCGGCATCGCCGGGTTAGCCACCGGGACCGCAGCGGTACTCGCCAACGCGCAACCGCTGCTGATTCTGCTCCCGGCCTGGTGGCTCTACCACGAACGGGTGTCGATGCGGGCTGGTCTCGCGCTCGCGGTTGGGTTCGGTGGGCTGCTCGTCGTCGCCGTGCCAGGCGGCGGTGGCTCCGGGGCACTACTGGCGCTGCTGGCATCCGCCGCGGTCACCACCGGCACGCTGATGGCCCGTCGCCTCGGCGCCATTGACATCGTGGTGGCAAGTGCCGCCCATTTCCTGTTCGGAGGGTTCGTGCTGGCCGGCGTCGCGCTGGCCGTCGAAGGCCCCCCACAGATCGATTGGACCCCACGTTTCGTTGCCGTGCTGGCATTCCTGGGGTTGGTCGCGACCGCAGCGACGACACTGGCCTGGTTCGTCGAAACCCTGCGTTGCCCGCTGTCCTCACTGACCCCGTGGATGCTGCTCCC
>JAYUMN010000115.1:0-18850 GCA_043762595.1 Frankiales bacterium | reverse complement strand
TGCGGCAGACCCTGACCGATGTGACGCTGCGCGACGCGCTCGGCGACCGACTCACCGCCAACGCGACTGTCCCAGAGGCGCAGTTGCGGCAGGCCTACGCGCAGGGCATCGCGAGCTACGACCAGGTGCATTCGGCACACATCCTCGTCGCATCCGCTGCCGTCGCGCAGCTGCTGCTGACGACGGTGAGGACGCACCCGGATCAATTCGCGGCTCTGGCTGCGCGCTTTTCGACCGACCCCGGCAGCAAGAACAAAGGGGGGGATCTTGGCTTTCAAGGCCGGGGGTCCCTCGAGAAGCCCTTCGAGAGGGCCATCTTCGCCGCCAAGCCCGGCAGTGTCGTCTTGGCCCGCACCCGGTTCGGCTACCACGTCATCAAGGTGATCGAGCGCCGGACGACGACCTTCGACCAGGCCGCCCCGGACCTACGCCGGGGTCTGCTGTCGCAGCAGCGCGCGGCGACGGTCGGTGACCTGCTCCAGCGGACGGCTCGCCAGCTCGGGGTGCGCGTCAATCCCCGCTTCGGGGTTTGGGACGACAAGACGCTGGACGTTGTTGCGACCAAGGTCGACCCAACGAAGGACTTCACCCGCACAGCGACTACCCCCGGGTCCCCGCTCACTCAGCAACCGAGGCCGTGAACCGGCTCGTCCTGGTCACCTGCCCGCCGTACCTGCCGCCTGGGGTGCTGACGTGGCCGGCCTGGCAGGCGCTCCACCGCGGGCCGGTCCTGCTCACCGAGGATGTTCATGAGGTGGCGCTACGGACCGCCGGGGTCGAGGTGCGCGTCGTCGCGGCCCTGGATGCGGGGCTGCTCCAGGGTGCGACGACCTGGCTGTGCGGGGTGGCCGCTGACGACCTGCGCGCCCTTGCTGCCGCGTCCGGGGTGCAGGTGGACGAGATCCCCGGGGCGCCGCAACTGCCAGGGGCTCGCCTGCTCGACGTGGTCGCCGTCATGGATCAGCTGCGCTCGCCTGGCGGCTGCCCCTGGGACGCGGCGCAGACGCACATCTCGCTCGCGCCGTACCTCATTGAGGAGGCCTACGAGCTCTACCAGGCCCTTGAGGACGGCGACCGAACCGGTCTGCGCGAGGAGCTCGGGGACGTGCTGCTGCAGGTCGTCTTCCACGCGAGGCTGGCCCAGGAACATGTGGACGCCGGCTTCTCGATCGACGACGTCGCAGGCGATCTGGTTGACAAGCTGGTCCGTCGGCACCCGCACGTCTTCGCCGGCGCGAGCGCGGATGACCTGGAGGGCAGCTGGGAGACGCAGAAGGCTGCCGAGAAGGGCCGCACCTCGGTCACCGACGGCGTCCCACTGTCGCAGCCGGCCTTGCTGCTCGCCGCCAAGCTGCAGCGGCGGGGCGCCCGGCTCGGCGCCCCGCCGGCCAGCTACGACGGGCTCGGCGGCGAGCTGTGGGGCCTGGTCGCGCGGTGCCGAGAGGAGGGGGTCGACCCCGAGGCGGCGCTGCGCGCGGTCGCCCGGGAGCACCGTGACCGGCTGGCCCGGACCGAGCACGACGTACGCCGGGACGGTGGTGACCCGGCCGGGCTGAGCGAGCAGGACTGGGCGCGGCGCTGGTCCTGACCGCCACCTGCGCAGGCCCGCCGTGCCACCTGCGCAAAGATCATCTGGGTCTGCGTTGATGATCTTTTGGTTGAATCGACGCGCGGGCCCGCTCGGAGCCTCACAAAAATCACCAACCCTGGGTGAGCGGCACCCGGATGATCTTTGCGCAGTGGGACGCTTCCTGCGTGATCCCCTTTGCGACCATCGCCCGGCTGCAGGTGCAGCGCTCCCCGCTGAAGCCTCGCCCGGCTGGCTCGGGCCATTACGATCCGGCGCCCCTGCTCGAAGTCGAGGCGCTCGAGGTGGACGAGCGCGGCTGCATCGGGGTGCTCGGCGACGAGCGGATCGTTGACCTGCATCACGCCGACCACCCGGCTAGCCGCAATGCTCGGCTGGTGAACAGCCTGTCCGTCCTGCCCAGGGCGCACTACGCACAACTGCGGGCCCGCTACGGACCGCATCTCACCGACGGTGTCGCCGGTGAGAACGTGTTGATCGAGACCGAGGGTCCCCTGACCGCAGAGGATCTCGGCGGTCAGCTCTGGCTCGAGCTGGACGGCCGCCCGGTCGCGGTCACCGGCGTGATGGCGGCGCCGCCATGCGTGGAGTTCAGCCGCTGGGTCCTGCGCAGGGGCGACTTGGCGGTGGACGACGAGCTGATGGTGGTCCTGGACGACCTCGACCGGGGCATGCGCGGGTTCTATCTGCGCCCGACGGGCGCCGGCGTCCTGCGCCCAGGCGCCTGCCTTTGGCGCGCCTGAGCGAGCCTCGCCCCCGGCCTCGGTAAGCTCGGAGTGCCCCATTCCCACGCCCGGCAGGAGCACCGTGCCCTCCATCGAGGCCGTCGGCGCCCGCGAGATCCTCGACTCGCGCGGCAACCCCACCATCGAGGTCGAGGTCGCTCTCGACGACGGCACCTTCGCCCGAGCCGCCGTGCCCAGCGGTGCGAGCACCGGCGCGTTCGAGGCGGTCGAGCTCCGTGACGGCGGTGAGCGCTACGGCGGCAAGGGCGTGCTGCGGGCGGTCCAGGCCGTCAACGACGCGATCTCACCCGAGCTCATCGGCACCGAGGCCAGTGAGCAGCGGATCATCGACCAGGCGCTGATCGACCTCGACGGCACGCCGGACAAAAGCCATTTCGGTGCCAACGCGATACTCGGCGTGAGCCTCGCGGTAGCCCGCGCAGCGGCCGATTCGCACGGACTGTCGCTGTTTCGCTACCTCGGTGGCCCCAACGCCCACGTCCTGCCGGTGCCGATGTTCAACATCTTGAATGGCGGTGCGCACGCCGACACCAACGTCGACGTCCAGGAGTTCATGGTTGCCCCGATCGGCGCGGCCACATTCGCCGAGGCGTTACGGATGGGCGCGGAGGTTTACCACTCGCTGAAGTCGGTGCTTAAGGGCCGCGGCCTGGCGACGAGCGTCGGTGACGAGGGCGGCTTTGCACCTAACCTGCCGACCAACCGCGATGCCCTCGATCTGATCCTCGAGGCGGTCAGTTCCACCGGGCTCACCCCTGGCCGGGACATCGCCTTGGCCCTGGACGTTGCCGCCAGCGAGTTTCATTCCGCGGACGGCTACCGGTTCGAGGGATCCCTCAAGACTTCTGATGAGATGACCACCTACTACGCCGATCTCGTCTCGTCGTACCCGATCGTTTCGATCGAGGACCCACTCGACGAACAGGACTGGGACGGCTGGGCGCAGCTGACCGCGCTGCTCGGCACGCAGGTGCAGATTGTTGGTGACGACCTGTTCGTCACCAACCCCACCCGGCTGGCCGAAGGCATCGGTAAGGGCTGCGCCAACGCGTTGCTCGTGAAGGTCAACCAGATCGGCACCCTCACCGAGACGCTCGATGCGGTGAGCATGGCCCACCGCAGCGGCTACCGCTGCATGATGAGCCACCGGTCCGGGGAGACCGAGGACACCACCATCGCCGATCTCGCGGTCGCCACCGACTGCGGGCAGATCAAGGCCGGTGCGCCGGCCCGGTCCGAGCGGGTGGCGAAATACAACCAGCTGCTGCGGATCGAGGAGGAGCTCGACGACGCGGCCCGCTACGCCGGGGCCGGCGCCTTCCCGCGGTTCGCCGGACGCGATCGCTCCCAGGGCACCGTCTAACCTGTGCCGCCCTCCTCCCGTCCCACTCCTGGACCAGGTCGCCGCCGACGGTCGGCCGGCACATCCCGTCGTACGCCGGGACAGCCCGCCACCCGCCGGGCCGGGTTGACCACCAGGGCGGCGGTGCTCGGTCTGGTCGTCTGCGCGCTGGTCGTCAGCGGCGCGCTGCCCCTGCGGGAGTACCTCTCCCAGCGCGGCGCGATCGCGGCCGCCGTGGCTACCCAGGCCGCGCAGCGGGAGCGGGTCAGCTCGCTCGAACAGCAGCAGAGCCAGCTGCAGGATCCGGCCTACACCCGGTCGCAGGCCCGGCTGCGGCTGCACTACGTCCTGCCCGGCGAGACGGCGTACGTCGTCCTGGGCTCGGCCGGTGCGCCTAGGCCGGCCGGTCCGAAGGGGCGCAGACAACCAGCCGCGGGCTCCGCCTCGCCGTGGTACTCCCAACTGTGGGGCACTGTGCGGGCCGCCGACCGGGCCGACGGGTGAGCCGGCCGGACCCGCGCGACCGCACCGCCGTCGGGCTACAACTCGGTCGCCCGGCCCGGGCAATGCGATCTGTCGCACACCGTTGCGGGTGCGGTCTGCCGGACGTCGTCGAGACGAGCCCCCGGCTGGAGGACGGCACGCCGTTCCCGACGCTCTTCTACCTCACCTGCCCCCGCCTCGCGGCCAAGATCGGCACGCTCGAGTCGAGCGGCCTGATGCGCGAGATGACCGGGCGGCTCGGCGAGGACCCGGCATTGGCCGCCCGCTACGAGGCGGCCGCGCAGGACTATGTCGCCCGCCGCGACGCGCACGAGGTCCTGACCGGCGTGCCTGCGCAGGGCGGGATGCCGACCCGGGTGAAGTGCCTGCATGTGCTCGTCGCGCACTCGCTGGCCACCGGCCCCGGTGTCAACCCGTTCGGCGACGAGGCGCTCGCGCTGCTCGACGACTGGTCGTCGCGCGGCCCGTGCGTCGACCCCGACTCCGGCGCGCTGCCCAACAAGCGGACCCGCTCGTGAGGGTTGCCGCGGTCGACTGCGGGACCAACTCGGTGCGGTTGCTGGTCGCCGACCTGGCCGGTGGCGAGCAGCGCGACCTGCACCGGGAGATGCGGGTCGTCCGGCTCGGGCAGGGCGTCGACCGAACCGGCGAGCTGGCCCCCGAGGCGCTGGCGCGCACCCGAGCCGCGCTGCGGGACTACGCCGCTGTCTGCGCCGGGCTGGGGGTCGAGCGCACCCGGATGGTCGCGACGAGCGCAACCCGCGACGCCCGCAACCGTGCCGACTTCGTCGCGATGGTCCAGGACACGCTCGGCGTGGCGCCCGAGGTCGTCTCCGGCAGGCAGGAGGCCGAGCTGTCCTTCCTCGGCGCGACCAGGGACCTCGACCCAGCCGGCGGCCCCTTCCTGGTGATGGACATCGGCGGTGGCTCCACCGAGCTGGTGCTCGGTACCCAACGCGTCGAGGCCGCGCTCTCCGTCGACGTCGGTTGCGTGCGGCTGACCGAACGCCACCTTGCCGACGACCCGCCGACACCGGCGCAGATCGCGGCCGCCGAAGCCGATGTCGATGCCGCGCTCGTCCTGATACAGGCGGCCGTGCCCGTCGAGCGGGCCCGCACGGCGATCGGGCTCGCGGGTTCCGTCACGACGATCGCTGCCGTCGCGCTCAACCTCCCGTCCTACGACGCGGCGGCGATCCACCTGTCGCGGATCAGCGCCGAACAGGTGTGCGCGACGACTGGGCGGCTGCTCGCCATGTGCCGCGAGGAGCGGGCCGCCCTACCGGTCATGCACCCCGGCCGCGTCGACGTCATCGGTGGCGGCGCGCTGGTCCTGCGCACGATCGTGGACCGCCTCGGGTTGGCCGAGGTGCTGGTCAGTGAGGCCGACATCCTGGACGGGATCGCTTGGAGCATGTCGGGGTCGCACCGAGGGGGGGCGGCGTCGTGAGCAAGGCGGACTGGGTCAGCGCGGTACGACGTACCGACAAGCCGTAGGGGCACGAGCGGTTGCTCGCCCTCGTTGACTGCAGCGTTGGACGACAGGCGATGCACGTCAAAAGGGCTCATGCCCTCTCGCTGCAGCATCACGAGCAGCAGGAAATGGTTATCGCGGTGCAGTGGACCGGCTGCGGGTCGAGGTCGGCCGGCATCAGGACGCCTTGGCGGAGTTCGACCTCGAGCTGGGGGAGTCCAGCCACCTGCTGCCCTTCACCCGCGACCGCGTCATGGCCCTCGACGAGGCCGTGCTCCCCGAGGCGTCGACCACGCAGTTGACCGATGTGGTCCGCGACGGCCGGGCGGGCACCAGCGCTCCGCGACGGCCCCGTCCCCTGACCCCGCCCCCTGCTCCGGGTGATCCACGGCAACTGGGGAACCTAGATGATCATTGCGGAGGTGCTCAAGGTTTCGTGGACCACCGGGAGTGGACTCATGTCGGGGGGGGGCTGGCAGGCAGCCGGTTCAGCGACCACAACAGCAGGCAAGCGACGCCTGCTCGCGGTGTCCGCACGCTCGCTGGCGGGCGCCAACGAGTCCATGGCTCCCGCTTGCTGCTGATGTGGTCGTGCCCCTCGGTATCGCGCCATGGAGCGTCGTCGAAGCGCGGACCGATGTGACCCACTGCTGGCGCCTCAGGCTGTGGGAGGGTGCCGAGGTGGTCATCGTCCCCGGTTCCGGGTTCCCGACCGACTGCGCCAGTGCCGCGACGCCGGTGGCCCACGACGCTCAGGACGTCGTGCGCCTGGCCGGCAGCGCACCGAGCCTGACTCAGCTGGACGGTCGGTCATCGGTCTGCCGAGCCTGTCCGCGCCTGGTCGCCTGGCGCGAGCAGGTTGCCGAGACCAAGCGGGCGTCGTACGCCGAGCAGATCTACTGGGGCCGGCCGGTCACCGGCTGGGGCCCTGACACACCCCGCGTGCTGATCCTCGGCCTCGCGCCGGCGGCGCACGGTGGCAACCGGACCGGGCGGATCTTCACCGGGGACCGCAGCGGCGATTGGCTCTTTTCAGCGCTGCACCGCGCCGGTCTTGCCACGTTGCCCACCTCGACCAGTGCCCACGATGGGCAACAGCTGCGCCACACCCGGATTTCCCTCCCGGTCCGGTGCGCCCCGCCGGCGAACAAGCCGACACCCGCAGAGCGTGACGCCTGCGCGCCATGGTTGGTCCAGGAGCTACGTTTCGTCTTGCCATCGGTGCGCGTCATTGTGGTGCTCGGCGCGTTCGGATGGCACGCCGCCTTCGCGGCGTTGCGGACCGCCGGTGTTGCGGTGCCGAGCCAGCGCCCGGCATTTGGCCACGGTGTCGAGATCGAGCTGCCGGCCGGCCCCACCGTCTTGGGGTGCTTCCACGTGAGCCAGCAGAACACATTCACGGGTCGGTTGACCGAGCCGATGCTCGATGCCGTCTTCGCCCGAGCGAACGTCCTCGCTGACCTGCATTAAGCCCTCGTACGGAGCCGGTAATGCGAGCCCCTACCGCCCCGCGCCTCGGTCACCAGAACGCGATACTGGAGCGCTGAATGGGTGAACTTCACAAAAAGATGTGAAATTTCTCCTTTTTGTCAGCTTTGGGCACTAGCGGAGCAACTGTGTGCGCCCATATGGTCACACGCAGTACGCCAAACGGCCCAGTCGGAGCACGACCAAGCGAGGGAGCCAATCATGCGCAGTATTCGCTGGACGTAACCCTCGCAGGGTACGGATCGGACGTCGGAGTTCGAGAAGGGAGCGGATCATGCGCAGTATTCGCTGGACCTAAATCCATATCGCGGGCATAACGACAGCAGCATTTGAGAAGGTACGAATCAGGTGCACGTTATGTTAAATGCATTCAACGCCTAGCGGACTCTTGGCGTCGCAGCCAGGCAGCCATGTCAACAGCCGCCATGGGGCGGGCGTGGAAGTATCCCTGCGTCTCGTCCACACCGAGCGCAGTCAGGACTCGATACTGATTCTCATGCTCGATGCCCTCGGCCACCACCGTCATGCCAAGAGTGTGGGCAATATCCACCACAGCCCGTACCACCGCACGATCGCCTGCGTCCTCAACGACGTCGTCGATGAAGCCTTTGTCGATCTTCACTTCGTTGACCGGTAAGCCCTTGAGGTAGGTCAGCGAGGAGTAGCCGGTCCCAAAGTCGTCGACCGAGAGTTTGACGCCGAACGCTCGTAGCTCGTGCATCCGGACGGCCGCGAGCACCGGATCCTCGACCACAACCCCTTCGGTGAGCTCGAGCGTCAGCAGGTCGGGGTCGATGCCAACCGAGGTGATGATGGCCGATACCTCAGTCACGAAGTTCGGATCGAGCACCGTGTCGGCGCTGACGTTGACGGCCACGCCTATCCTCCCGCCGCGGCGCTGCCAGCCCTGACATGCCGTCAGCGATTGGCGGAGCACGGTTGTCGTCAGTGGTCCCATCAGCCCGGACGCCTCGGCGAGGGGGATGAACTCGTCCGGCCCGATAGCGCCAAGGGCTGGGTGGGTCCAGCGGGCGAGGGCTTCGACGCCAGTGACCTGTCCGGTCTGGGTGTCCAGCTTGGGTTGGAACGCCACACCGATGGCCCCGCCGGCCAACGCCTCACGTAAGGCCATCACGACAGCAAGTCGTCGTTGTCCCGCTATCTCATAAGCGGGCTCCCAGACAACCGGCCCGCCCTGGGAATGGCGGGCCCCGTACATAGCCGTTTCCGCGCGACGGATGAGCGTGGCACCATCACGGCCGTGCTCCGGAGCTGAGGCGACGCCCACGGTAAGCCGGATGTGGGTGCCGATGGCCCCGAGCTGTGCGCCGCCCTCTACCTGCGCGCGAATGCCGAGGCCGAACATCGACGGATCCCCCCAGGCCTCGTCGGACTGGACGGCGACCGCGAAGCGGCCGCCACCGATGCGGCCCACGATCGCATGCGGATGACTGAGTGAAAGTCGCCGGGTGACTTCCACGAGCAGCTCGTCCCCGACCTGGTGGCCGAGGGTGTCGTTGACTTCGCGAAAGGAGTCGACCGCAACCGCTGCCACCAGGATTGCAACATTGCTGCGCAAAGCGGCATCCAGTCGCTGGGTGACGTCGCTGAGGTTCGGCAGGCGGGTCAAGGGGTCGGTGGTTGCAGCGAGCCCAAGGTCGCCAAGGAGTTTGCCGCGCTCGAGCGCGGTGGTCAGCTCGGTCGCCACGGTTTCGAGCAGGCGAAGGTCACCCATGTCGAAGCCGCGATTTGAGCCGAGACGGTCGGCGACCGTGAGGACACCGATGACCCCGTTCATGCCGAGCAGAGGCGTGGCCATCCGGTCGTGTGGCCCTGATGGAGGGGCTGCTGCGCCGGATCGAGCCACCGAGTTGGCGATCACCGTCGCGTCGAAGGGCGCAAGGGGTGCGCCGTCGAAGACCGCCATGTGTCGCCAGGTGCCATCTGTGCCTGCGCTGAGCGCGAGGTCGAGGTGGCGCGCATGAAGCAGCACCCGAATGTGCTCGAGGACCTCCCGGGTTTCCTGACCGTCGGCAGAGAGTGGACCCAGTTCTTTGACAAAATCGTAGAGTGCTTCGGTCGTGCGCTGTTGCGCGGACAGGCGACGGTGGCCGCGGTAGGCAACCGTCAGACTGCCCGCGAGCAACAAGATGACCACGACCACGCGGCGTTCGGTCCACATCGCGGTGACGGCCACGACGGCGAGGCAGGCGAAGACGCTGGCGCTGATCAGCGCGAAGCCGAGCGTTCGGCCCAGGCGGTTGAAGGTCGTCGGCGCACCCATGAGGCGCATGACAGCGGCGAAGCTGATGTGACCTATGACTTCGGACGCGAGCATCCCGAGCAACAGCCCGATCCACAGACTGGGACCGGGCGCGTGGCTGCGGCCCAGCAGCGTTACCGCTCCCGTCGCCAAGGCTACTTCCATGGCGTCGACGCCCAGGTTGAAGAAGATCTTGAGCGGGGGGCTCCGGCGGGCCGCTAGATCGACCATGCTTGCAACGAGGCGAGCCGCCAGGTGCGCGATTGGGGAGACAAAGACGAGCCCCAACGCAACTGGCAGCTGCGTCAGGGCGATGCTGTGCGAATCCTTGCGGAACTCGAAGTCGACCGTGAGTCGAGAAGTGAGCACATAGAGCGGCGCCAGCAGCCACCACGGGATGCGAAACGGGGGGTTCAGCACCCCGGGCTGAGTCCCGGACGCGAGCACGATCAGCGTTCCAGCAGCAATCAGGGACACCCCGAGAAGTAGGACGCAGGCTCTCGCCGCACGCCCTGGTCCCCGCTCTGCTGCGCTCATCGCCGACTCATCGGGCGACCTCGGTGGCCTCTTGAGCACCCATCGGGCGATCCGCCCGGAGCATGAACAGCACGGCGCTGAGCAGCACGAGGCCGCCGAGGCCGGCAACGCTCCACCGGGCATCGTGTAGGACATCCGCGATACCCCCGCCGACCAGGACGGCCAGTCCCTGTACGGCGTACAGGCTCGTGCCGGCGATGCCGAAGGCCCGGCCGCGGAAGCTCGGCGGGGTCGCGGCGACGTAGGCCGCGTTGGCGATCATCTGCAGCGCCGAGCAGGCGCCGGAGAGCCCCCACAGCGCGGCGATCACGACAAGGGAACCGGTGACGGGAGTAAGCAGCAGCGGCAGGCAGGACCCGACGAGCAGCGGCACAAGCAGGCGCTGACGACGCTCGACGTCGATCCGGAGCAGCAGCGCGCTGCCGAGTACGAAGCCGGCCGGGACCGCCGCCGTGAGGACACCTGCGGCGACGGCGCCGCCGTGCAGCGATGCCGCGACCGGCACCGCGAGACCCTCCGGCACGATCATGGTCGCCGCGCCGAGCAGGGCCAGCCCGAGCAGCTGTCGCAGCCTGGGCTCGCCAAGCACGTAGCGGGCTCCGGCGACAGTGTCCGCGATGAGCGACTGACGCTCATCGGCAGCGAGCGCCGCGGGCCGTGAGCTAAGCCCCGCCAGCAACAGGCCGGCCGAAAGCGCGAAGCTCGCGGCATCCAGCAGCAAGGCGCCTTGCACGCTGGTCGCGGCGACCAGCGCCCCACCGACGAGGTAGCCCAGCACCTGCCCGCTCTGCCCGACGATCTGCATCACGCCACTGGCGACGACGTAGCCATCAGGCGGGAGCACCTCGGGCAGCAGCGCGCTCCGGGCACTCTCGAAGGGCGGCTCGAGCAGCCCGACCGCGAGCAGGACGGCGAAGGCGACAGCAAGTGGGAGACCCGGCACCGCCAGCCCGATCAACAGGACGACCCGGAGCAGGTCGCAGAAGATCATGACGGTACGCCGGGGAAACCGGTCGGCCAGCGTGGACAAAACCGGCCCGCCGATGACAGCTGGCGCGAACGACACGGCGAACGTCGCGGTGGCGGCGAGCGCCGAGTGCGAGCGCTGGAAGACCAGGAGCGAGACGGCGATGCGAGCCACCTGGTCGCCCAGGATCGACAACCCATAGGCGAGGAAGACCGCCCGGAACTCGCGCACCGCGAACACCTGCCGATACGACGTGCGGCCGGGCTCAGCGATACGCACGCAGGACAGTCTGGCGGATACGTGGACGTGGTGTCACAGAACCCCGGTGCAACCATGTCGATGCCCCCCGCCCGGGTGGTGGAACGGCAGACACAGGCCGCTTAAACCGGCCCGCCCGACAGGGCATGCGGGTTCGAGTCCCGCCCCGGGCACCGCCCGCGTCGGATCGTGTCCGGCCCGGGGCACACGACGGTCCCGCCGTACGTTGTAGCTCATGCCCGACCCCGAACGAGGGTCGAGCGGAGGAGCGAACACCCGATGGCCGGACTGCAGTCCAGCAACCCCGTCTTCAGAAACACCCCAACGTTCCAGCGCGGTGGCGCCGCGTACGGCGTGGGCGGTGGCTACCCCTCGTCGCAGGACGTCACCGACATCTACAACACCCCGCAGCGCCTCACGATGGACGATGTCGTCGTCAAGACCGGCATCCTGCTCGGCACCGTCGTGGTCACCGGCGCGATCGCCTGGGTGCTGAACGCCGGGCCGGGGCTGGTCGCCGCGGCCGGCATCGGCGGCTTCGTGCTGGCCTTAGTCA
The DNA here is from genome assembly GCA_043762595.1 of Frankiales bacterium. Lineage (GTDB taxonomy): Bacteria > Actinomycetota > Actinomycetes > Mycobacteriales > SCTD01 > JAYSQK01. The sequence goes on along the minus strand of JAYUMN010000115.1, from coordinate 7,127 downwards.
ACATCTTTAAGCGGCAGGTCAGCCCCCCGCTGGTCCTGGCATACGCCGCGCTCGAGGGCGTCTTTCTCGGCGCGATCAGCCACGCCTACGACACGCGGTACAACGGCATCGCGCTGCAGGCGGCGGTCACGACGGCGGCGATCTTCGGCGGGGTGCTGGTCGGCTACAAGAGCGGCCGTCTGCGGGCGACGCCGAAGTTCACCAAGATTGTGACCGGTGCCTTCCTGGGCCTGTTCGCGTTGGTCGTGGTCAACGCGCTCGGTTCGCTGATCGGCGGCGGCAACGGACTCGGCCTGCGCAGCGGCGGTGGCATCGCGATCCTGTTCAGCATCGCCTTCATCGTGGTTGGGTCGCTGACCTTCGTCCTCGACTTCGACCAGGCCGACCGGATGATCGAGGCCGGGGTCGACGCGCGGGAGGCCTGGCGGGTCTCGTTCGGGCTGGTCGTAGGTCTGGTCTGGCTCTACCTCGAGGTGCTCCGGCTGCTGAGCTACTTCAATCGCAGATAGGCACCTGATCGCGTCCGACGGGCAGGCGCTGCTGCGCAAGGAGGTCGGTTCCGTGGTCGACCGGCTCCGTCGCTGGCCGTCGTCCCGGTGGGCGGTCAGCGCCGGGCCGTGGGGGACCCGGGCCGACCTCGGCCGACACCTGGCCCAGGCGTTCGCCGACGCGGCGGCGGATCTGGAGGGTGGCCCCCGTCCGGCCCTGCCCAGGCTCGAGCACGATCTGCTGGTACCGGACCAGCTGGCGGTCACCGGCGATGACCTGGTGCGCGTCGGGCCACCGGCAGCGGCCTGTGCGGACGCCGTGGCGCATCTGCTGCTGCACCGGTTCGAGCTGCTGGACGAGTCCCCGCCCGCCTCGCTCGGCGGCGCATCGGTGCTCGTACGCGGGCGGCAGGTCTGCGGCTAGGCCCGATTGCCCCGGCAACGCCCGCCCGGCCGGGTCCTCCCCTTGGCCGCTGTGCGTCGGGCATCGTAGGAGTGGGCTTGCCTGTGGTTGCCACGCACCTGCCTACCTACGACGTCGGCCGGTCACCCCGCCGGGTGACCCGGCCGACGTTCGTGCTCAGCTCAGGACAGGCGCTCGAGGACCATCGCCATGCCCATGCCGCCGCCCACGCACATCGTCTCGACGCCCCAGGTCTTGTCCAGGGTCTGCAGGCCGTTGATCAGCGTGCCGGTGATCCGGGCGCCAGTCGAACCGAACGGGTGGCCAAGGGCGATCGCGCCACCGTGGACGTTGAGCTTGTCCAGGTCGATGCCGAGGTCGCGGTAGGACGGGATGACCTGCGCCGCGAATGCCTCGTTGATCTCGAACAGGTCGATGTCGTCGACTGACTTGCCGGCCAGCTTCAGCGCGCGGCGGGTCGCCTCGACCGGGCCATAGCCCATGATTTCTGGGGACAGGCCGGTCACCGCGGTGGAGACGATGCGGGCGAGCGGGGTCAGGCCCAGCTGCGTTGCCTTGGTGTCGCTCATCACGATCACCGCGGCGGCGCCGTCGTTGAGCGGGCAGGCGTTGCCGGCGGTGACGAGGCCGTCCGGTCGGAAGACCGGCTTGAGGCCGGCCATGCTCTCGACCGTGACGCCGGCGCGCGGGCCGTCGTCGGTGCTGACGACGGTGCCGTCGGGCGTCGTGATCGGGACGATCTCGCGTTGGAAGAAGCCGTTGGCGATGGCCTTCTCGGCCAGGTTCTGGGAACGGGCCGCGAACTCGTCCATCTCCAGCCGGGTGATGCCCTTGAACCGGGCGAGGTTCTCCGCGGTCTGCCCCATCGAGATGTAGCCGTCTGGGAGCTGGCCGTTGTCGCGGGGGTCGCTCCAGCTGGCGGCGCCGCCCTCGGCGAGCTTGGCGGTGCGGGCCTGCGCCTCGTCGAACATCGGGTTGGTCAGCTCCTGGCCGGCGATCATGTCGCTGTTGCCCTTGACGAAGCGGCTGACCGTCTCGACCCCGGCTGAGATGAACGCCTCGCCCTCACCGGCCTTGATCGCGTGCAGCGCCATCCGGGTCGTCTGCAGCGACGATGAGCAGTAGCGGGTGATGGTTGTCCCGGGCAGGAAGTCGTAGCCCAACATCATCGCGACCATCCGGCCCATGTTCATCCCCTGCTCGCCGCCGGGCAGACCGCAGCCGAGCATCAGATCACCGATGTCGCGGGGATCGAGCGCCGGCACCTTGTCGAGCGCGGCGCGCACGATTGCGACGGCTAGGTCGTCGGGGCGCACATCTTTCAGCGAGCCTTTGAAGGCCCGGCCGATGGGTGATCGGGCGGTCGAGACGATGACTGCCTCAGGCATGAGGACTCCTCTGGAACGGGGTTCGGGTTGGGAAACGCTCACCGGCGGCGAGCGCCTGACGTACGGCGGGAAGCAACGCATCGGCCCACACGGCGTAGCCGCGCGCCGACGGGTGGAACAGGTCGAAGGACAGGCAGCGCGGGTCGGCCCGGAACGTCGGCCCGGTCAGCGCCTGCAGGTCAACCGCCGTGCCCCCTGCAGCCCGCACCGCCCGGGCGGTCGTCCGGGCGACCGCCCGGCCCCTTCTGTCCGCGAGCTCGCGGAGCGGGTGGGCGAAGGCGCGGGCTGCGCCAAGATCGGGGCAGGTGCCCACCACGACCGGCGCCGTGAGGCCCGCGACCGCTGCCCGGACGTCCCGGCCGAGGTTGGTCAGCGAGGTGAGGTGGGTCGCGTCGTTGGCACCGATCAGCACGAGCACGGCGTCCGCGTCGACCACCAGCTCGATCTGGGCCGCGAGATCGGCAGCTCGGGCCCCGCTCGCGCCGTACGACGTCCAGCGGGCGCCCAGCCGGCTCCCGAGTTGACCACCTATGGTGTCAGCGGCCTGCTGGACGCCGATCCCGGCGGCGGTGGAGTCGCCTAGGACGATCAGGTGCCGGCCCCCGGCGCCCCCCGCGGCCGGCGGTAGGTCGGTGGCGTAGCTGCGCCGGGTCGCAGCAGTTGCCTCGGCTAGCAGCAGCAATGGGGCGAGCGCGGCCAGGCCAACCCGAGCGGGCGCCCTCACGGCGGTGCGCCGGCGGTGGTCCGGCTGGCCTGCGGGTCCGCCAGGCCCTCCTCGACGCGCTCGTCCGGCGCCCCGCGGCCGACCAGCGGCAGCCGCCGGACAAGCCGGGTGAGCCGGCCCGGCCCAGCGGCGGCGATGCCCTCCGCGTCGGGCATCGTCTCGACGACCAGGCCGGCTTCCATCGCGGCGGCGGCGGCGGCCAGCTCGACGTCCTGGACGGTGCTGCTGACCGGGACGCTCACCGGAATGGTGACCCCCGCGGCCTCGAGCAGGCTGGGCAGCAGGGCATCGGTGACCCGCCGGTAGCCGGCCGCTGACGGATGGAACCGGTCGGCGCTCCACAGGTGCGGTGACTGGGCGAACTCTGGCCCGAGCAGGTCGCCGAGGGAGACCGCGACGCCGCCGTTCTCGACGACGGCCACCGCCTGCTCCCGGGCGAGCCGGCGGCTCCAGCGCCGGGCCACCGTGCGTAGCGGCTGCAGGACCGGCTCGACCGTGCCGAGGTCGGGGCAGGTGCCGGCCACCACGAGTGCGCCGGCTGCCCGCAGGGTGCGGACGGCCCGGCCGAGGTCGCGGGCGGCCTCGCCCGGTGGCACCCGATGGGTCACGTCGTTGGCGCCGACCATCACCAGGGCCAGGTCGACGGGGCGCTTCAGGGCGCGGGCGACCTGCACGTCGAGATCCGCCGACCGGGCGCCGACGACCGCCACGACGTCCAGCTCGACCCGTCGCCGCAGGTCGCGGGCGAGCCCGCCGGCCAACAGGGCGCCGGGCGTCTCGTCGGGGGCATCGCAGCCCAGGCCCGCTGCGCTCGAGTCGCCCACGATGGCGAGCCGCAGCGGCGTCCCGAGATAGCGGCCGTAGGACCCGTCGGGCGCCGGCGCAGTCGCGGTCGGCACGCCGATCGTGCGCCGCGCAAACGTCGCCTCAGCCCGCAGCACGGCGTACCCGGCTGCGCCGACCGCGCCGACGGCGCCCCCGCCGTAGGCAGCCCGCACGCCGACCCAGTGGGCCCGCCGGCCGGGCCGGGCGATCCTCACAGGTGACGATCGGACGACAGGGGCAGGCGCCACATAACGTTCGACATGCGCCACCTCCCCTCGACCGAGGGGACGACCCTACGCTGACGGCTCGGCGCACGAGAGGACCCAAGCGGTGCAGGTCAGCGATTCGCTCATCGATCTGGTCGGCAACACGCCACTGATCCGGCTCGGCGCGATGGCCGCCGGGCTGGCCCCACAGGTGCTGGCCAAGGTCGAGTACTTCAACCCGGGCGGGTCGGTCAAGGACCGGATCGCCCTTTCGATGGTCGAGGACGCCGAGGCGCGCGGGCTGATCAAGCCCGGCGGCACGATCGTGGAGCCGACCAGTGGCAACACCGGCGTGGGCCTGGCAATCGTGGCCAACTCGCGCGGCTATCAGTGCGTGTTCGTGATGCCCGACAAGATGAGCGCCGAGAAGATCGCCGTGTTGCGTGCCTACGGCGCGGAGGTGGTTGTCTGCCCGACCGCGGTCGACCCGGCGCACCCGGACAGTTACTACAGCGTCAGCAAGCGGCTCGCCGGGGAGATCCCCGGCGCCTGGAACCCCAACCAGTACGCCAACCCACTCAACCCGCAGGCGCACTACGCCTCGACCGGTCCGGAGGTGTGGTCGCAGACCGACGGCCTCGTCACGCACTTCGTCGCCGGGATAGGCACCGGCGGCACGATCAGCGGCACCGGGCGCTATCTCAAGGAGGTCTCCGGCGGCCGGGTGCAGATCATCGGCGCCGACCCCGAGGGTTCGGTCTACTCCGGCGGGACCGGCCGGCCCTACCTCGTCGAAGGCGTCGGTGAGGACTTCTGGCCGGCGACCTACGACACTTCGGTCGCCGACCGGATCATCGCCGTGAGCGACCGCGAGTCGTTTCTCACCACCAGGCGCCTGGCCCGGGAGGAGGCGCTGCTGGTGGGTGGCTCCTGCGGCCTCGCCGCCGCGGCCGCGCTACGTCTCGCTGAGGAGCTGACCTCCGACGACATCGTGGTCGTGCTGCTGCCCGACTCCGGCCGCGGCTACCTGTCCAAGATCTTCAACGACGAGTGGATGGCCGACTACGGCTTCCTCACCCCCGACCACAGCCAGCCGACTGTCGGTGAGGTCCTGCACCGCAAGGGCACCGACCTGCCGCCCCTGGTGCATGTCCACCCCGAGGAGACGGTGGGGTCGGCGATCGCGATCCTGCGTGAGTACGCCGTGTCGCAGATGCCCGTCGTCAAGCACGAACCCCCGGTGATGGCCGCCGAGGTCGTCGGCGCCGTGCTGGACCGGCAGCTGCTCGACGCGGTCTTCGCCGACCGGGCCGCCCTGGACCAGCCGTTGGACAGGCACATGGCCGAGCCGCTGCCGATGGTCGGATCCGGCGAGCCACTCCCGGTGGCGATGTCGGCCCTGGAGACGGCCTCGGCGCTGCTCGTGCTCGACGGCGGCAAGCCGGTCGGCATCATCACCCGCTCGGACCTGCTGGGCTTCCTCGCGCACCGCTGACCCCGGTCCGTCGTACCGTTTGGGGGTGACGGACAGCTTCGGATTCGAGACGCTCGCGATCCACGCCGGGCAGGAGCCGGATCCGACGACCGGTGCGGTGGTCGTGCCGATCTACCAGACGAGCACCTACGTGCAGTCCGAGGTCGGGGTGCACCGCGGCTATGAGTACAGCCGCAGCGGCAACCCGACGCGCACCGCGCTGGAGACCTGCCTCGCTGCGCTCGAGGGTGGCCGGACCGGCCTGGCGTTCGCCAGCGGGCTCGCCGCCGAGGACTGCGTGCTGCGCACAGTGCTCCGACCGGGCAGCCACGTCGTCGTCCCCGACGATGCGTACGGCGGGACCTACCGATTGTTCGCCAAGGTGCTGGCCCGGTGGGGGGTCCTGCACACGCCCGTGCCACTGTGCGATCTCGATGCGGTGCGCGCGGCGGTGCGACCGGAGACCGCGCTGGTGTGGTGTGAGACGCCGAGCAATCCGCTGCTCGGCCTCGCCGACATCGCTGGGCTCGCGACCATCGCGCAGGACGCCGGGGCCCGGCTCGTCGTCGACAACACGTTCGCGAGCCCTTATCTGCAGCAACCGCTCGCCCACGGTGCCGATGTGGTCGTGCACTCGACGACGAAGTACCTCGGCGGGCACTCCGACGTCGTCGGCGGCGCGTTGGTCGTGGCCGACGTCGGCCTCGGTGAGGAGTTGGCCTATCACCAGAACGCCATGGGCGCGGTCTCCGGGCCGTTCGACGCCTGGCTGGTGCTGCGCGGCGCGAAGACGCTCGCCGTCCGGATGGACCGGCACTGCGCCAACGCCCAGCGGGTCGTCGAGCTGCTGCAACGCTCGCCGGCGGTCACCGCGGTGCTCTACCCGGGGCTGCCCGAGCATCCGGGACACGAGCTCGCCGCCAAGCAGATGCGCGACTTCGGCGGGATGGTGAGCTTCCGGCTGGCCGGCGGCGAGGCGGCGGCGCTGGCCGTGTGCAAGGCCACCCGGGTGTTCACCCTCGGCGAGTCGCTCGGCGGCGTCGAGTCGCTGATCGAACACCCCGGCCGGATGACGCACGCCTCGGTGGCGGGCTCCCAGCTGGAGGTCCCGGACGACCTGGTGCGCCTCTCGGTCGGCATCGAGAGCGTCGAGGACCTGCTTGCCGACCTCGAACAGGCGCTGGCCGTCAGCCTGCGCTGAGCTCGACCTGCATCACGATGTGCGGCCCGATCGCCGGGTCGTCCCACGCGTGGCCCCAGGTGCGCAGCCCGGCCCGTTCGTAGAACGCCTGCGCCGGGCTGCGGGCGTTGCACCACAGCAGGCCACCCCCGGCGGTCTGGACATGCAGCATCACTGTGGCCAGCACGGCGCTCCCGAGGCCCTCGCCGCGTCGTCCCGGATCGGTGGCCATTCCGCGCAGCCGCCACGCTGCCCCGGCGTACGCGAAGGGTGGGGGATCGGCGAGCAGCACGCCGGTGGCCACCACCGCGCCGGCGTCGACGGCGGCGAAGTGCACGGCTGCCGGATCGTCACAGATGGTCGGACCCGCCGGGCGCAGCACCCGTTGCCGCAGCGGGCGGGTCTGCTCCGCCCCGAC
>JAYUMN010000114.1:0-2478 GCA_043762595.1 Frankiales bacterium | reverse complement strand
CCGTCCCACTTCCTAGGATGTGGGACAGCGGGATCGGGCTCTTGCCCGCGATGTGACTTGCGGCGGGGACCGGCAGGACTCTCGTAGCCCTATCTGGTGCGTTTTCAGGCTCTGCTGTCGTAGCGCAGTTGGGTGTCCTGGCTGGTCTGGGGCTGGACGTCGCAGCCCCACTGAGTGATCCGACACTCGCCCACGTATCCCCTGGTCAACAGGCTGGCTGGATGAGCGTCCGCGGCTTGATTGGCCCACTCACCGCCAGGGTGGGCGCGGCGGTGCGCGCCCAGACATGCGTGCGGTCTGGCAGCAGTACAGCGTTCACCTGTTCGGGCTATTCATCGCCCGGGCTAAGGCGCCGATGGCCTCAGCATGTCGGTCCAGGACACGGCGCCTCGGACAGTCACCGAGGACGAGGCGGGCTGGGCGGCCCGGCCCGTCCTGGCACGGACCGTACGCGCGTGCTGCTTTCTCATCCCAGTGGCGCTGGCGGTGCTTGTGATGCGCCTGGCGGCCGCGGTCGTGGCCCCTCCCCGGTCCGGTGGGAGCAGGATCGTGTGGCTGGCGGTGCTGATGGCTGTCGGTTGGACGATGTCGTGGCTCGCGCACCGCTCGCTCCAGCGGCTGCTCCCGCTCGCCGCCCTGCTGGAGATGTCGCTGTGCTTCCCCGACGGCGCCCCCTCCCGGATGCGGCTGGCGCAGCGCAGCAGCAGCACCACCGAACTCACCGTCCTCACGCACTCCCCGGTCGGCGAGACCTCCCAGCAGGCAGCGGAACGGACCCTTGCGCTCATCACCGCGCTGGCCCGGCACGATCGCCGTACCCGAGGCCACGCCGAGCGGGTCCGCTCGTTCACCGATCTGATCGCCGACGCCATGGGCCTGTCGGAGCACGACCGCGACCGCCTTCGCTGGGCGTCGCTGCTGCATGACATCGGCAAGCTGCACGTGCCGGCCTCGCTGCTCAACAGCCCCGACGAGCCGACCCCCGACGAGTGGGAGGTCCTGCGTCGGCACCCAGCGGCCGGCGCGCTGCTCGCCGCCCCCCTGCTGAGCTGGCTCGCACCGATGGAGCGGGTGATCGAGGAGCACCACGAGCGCTGGGACGGCACCGGCTACCCGACCGGGCGCGGCGGTAACGAGCTCAGCCTGGGTTCCCGGATCGTGCAGGTCGCTGACTCCTTCGAGGTGATGACCGCCGCCCGCTCCTATAAACGACCGGTCCGCAAGGAAGCCGCCCTACGCGAGCTGGTGCGCTGCGCCGGCACACAGTTCGACCCTACGGTCGTGCGCGCCCTAGTAGCCATCCCCAAGCGGCGGTTGTTGTGGGCCATGGGGCCGACCGCCTGGATCGCCGGCCTGCCGATGCTCGGACAGAACACCGCGTCGCTGATCGGCAGCACCGCCGCGCAGGTCGGGACCGTCACCGCCGCCGCCGCGATCGGCGCCGCGAGTCTCAGCCCCGCAGTGGCAGCGACCAGCACCCCCGCCCAGCTCCACCCCCCGCACACCGCGCTCCAGCCAGCGCGCACCAGCGCGCTGCTCCTAGGCCAGCACAGCCACGTCAACGTCCTCGCACCGGCCACCAACCCGCCGGCACCCACGGCGTCCCGCGCCGCCGCTACCGAAACAGCTCCGGTCAACACACAACACCAGGTCGCCGCGCCGAAGCAGCTGGTCGCGACGGTCGGTCATGCCAGCAGCGCCCACACCACGACTGCTCCCGTCCCCGGCGCACCCGCCGCACCCGCCGCGGCCCCTGACCCAACCCAGCCCACGGTGCGCGCCGCCGCCCCACCACCGGCCGGACCCGCCGCCCCCCAGCCCCAGGCCGCCTCAGAACAGCCCCAACCACCTACGACGAAGCTGGCGCCCAGCAAACCCAGCCCGGCCAAAAAACAGCCGACAACGGACCAGCCCCCCCAAGTCATCCCCCTCACTGGACCGGCACCCAACACCAGCATCGTGACAACAGGCGCCAACAACCTGACCGCGACAGCCGCCAACGGCACCCACGTGGCGACCGCGGCAGGCGCAAACGGCGCCAACGTCGTGACAGCGACGGGCGTCAACGTCCTGGCCGCGACAGGCGCTCCCAGCTACGGCAACGGCCAGGGACCCGGCTGACTGCCGGTCCTTGCCGGTCCGATGCGCGCCAGCGTAAGAGCAGGTCAGCCACGCTGTTGGCACACACGTTGGATGAGCATCGCTGTCAGCGACCTAGTGAGGCCGGGTCGTGGGTGGTCAGGTGGTTGGTCTGTGTTGCGGTGTCGATGGGTTTGCTAGGGCGCTCTGCTCGACTTCGAGGAGCTGTTCGCCGCGCCGTTCCTGCTCGTACGCCGGCCGGCCGCCACGCAAACCGAACAGGCGTTTGGCGAACAGCAGGTAGATCACAGCGGCGATGTTGATCGTGAACGCACCGGCCCGGGTGGCGGTCACGCCACGCAGCAGATCGCGGACCTCCAGCGGCAGGAACACTGCGGT
>JAYUMN010000113.1:0-9306 GCA_043762595.1 Frankiales bacterium | reverse complement strand
TGCTCAAGCTCGGGATGCCGGCGCAGGACGTCGAGCACCGGCACCACCGTCTCAGCAAGATGCGGCGAGCAGGTGACATAGGCCAGCACACCGCCCGGTCGCAGCAACAGCGCCGCGGCATCGAGCAGCTCACCCTGCAGACGCGTGAGCGGTGGTAGGTCGGCCGGCTGCCGGCGCCACCTGGCCTCCGGACGCCGCCGCAGCGCGCCGAGACCTGAGCACGGGGCATCGAGCAGGACCCGGTCGGCGGTGCCCGCGGCCATCGGCGGCCGGCGGCCGTCGGCAGTCGCGACGAGCTCGACCCCGGACCGGCGTACCAGGGCGGTGCGGTGCGGTTGCAGCTCGAGCGCCAGCACCCGGGCGCCGCGATCCTGCGCGAGGGCCTGCAGCAGCGCGGCCTTGCCGCCGGGCCCCGCACACATGTCCACCCAGGTGCGGTCCGGGCCGTCGATCGGGGCAGCGGCCAGCGCCAGTGCGACGAGCTGGCTGCCTTCGTCCTGCACGCCGGCGCGGCCATCGCGGATCGCCGTAATACTTCCCGGGTCACCCTCGGCCAGCCGGACGGCGTGGCTTGACCATGGTCCAGGGGTGCCGCCGCTGGTCGCGGCAAGGGTGTCGCGGTCCATCCGGCGGGCCACCAGGTGCACCCCGGGCCGGGCGTCGTCGGCGAGCAGCGCCTCGCGGGCCTCGTCCAGGTCGCCGCGCAGCGCATCGGTGAACGCCTGCGCGATCCAGCGGGGGTGGCTCGTGGCGAGTGCGATCGCGGCCATCGGCTCGGCCGGTTGCAGCTCGGTGACCCACGCGTCGAGGTCCTTGGCCGCGACCTTGCGCAGCACCGCGTTGGTGAACGAGGCCGGCCCGGCAGACAGCACCCGGCGGGCCAGGTCGACGGTCGCACTGACCGCGGCGTGCGGCGGGATCCGGGTGCGCAGCAGCTGGTAGGCGCCGAGCCGCAGCACGTCGAGGACCGGCGGGTCGACCTTCGCAAGGGGCCGGTCCACACAGGCCTGCAGCACGACATCGAGTTGTCCCTGGGCCCGGAGCGTGCCGTAGGCGAGCTCGGTGGCGAGGGCTGCGTCGCGCCCGGTCAGCCGGCGGTCACGGAGCAGCCCGGGGAGCACCAGGTTGGCGTAGGCCCCCTGCTCCCGGACCGCCACCAGGACGTCGTACGCCGTCCTGCGGGTCGGGTCGCTCTTGGGCGCGTGTAGCTGGGGGCGGGTCGGCTTGCGCGGCGCGGTCATGTGAAGCGCTCCCCCAGCCCGATGCGCAGCCCACGCAGCCAGTCGGTAGCCAGCATCAGTCGCTTGCCTTCGGGGCGGACCTCGCCGAGCCGGACCGCGTTGGTGGCGGTGCCGACGAGATCGCCCTGCAGCGCGCCCGGCTCGAGATGGTGGTCGACCAGATTGACCGGTCCGAGCTTGACCCGCTTGCCGGCCACGATCGTCCAGGCCCCCGGCGCAGGGGTGCACGCGCGGATCAGCCGGTCGACCCGAAGGGCCGGCGCCGCCCAGTCGATTCGGGCGTCGTCGACGGTGAGCTTGGGCGCGAGGCTCACCCCCTCGGCCGGCTGCGGGACGGCCGACAGCGTGCCGTCCTCAAGCGCGTCGAGGGTCGCGACGAGCAGGCCCGCGCCCGCGACGGCGAGCCGGGCCAACAGGTCACCGCTCGTATCGCTGGTCCGAATCTTCTCGGTGACGACGCCGAGCACCGGGCCGGTGTCGAGCCCCTGTTCGAGCCGGAAGGTAGACGCGCCGGTCACCTCGTCGCCCGCAAGCACGGCGTGCTGCACGGGCGCCGCGCCACGCCAGGCCGGCAGCAGCGAGAAGTGCAGATTGACCCAGCCGAGCGCCGGCACGTCCAGGGCGGCGCGGGGCACGAGCGCGCCGTAGGCAACGACCGGACAGCAGTCGGGGGCGAGCCCGGTCAGCGTGTCGAGGAACGCCGGGTCGCGGGGATGCTCGGGCGTGAGGACGGATAGGCCATTGGCCAGAGCCGCCTCGTAGACGGCGCTCGGCCGAAGGGTCCGCCCGCGACCGGCCGGTGCGCTCGGCCGGGTGACGACCGCGACGACCTCATGCCGGCTCGCGACCAACGCGGACAGGCTCGCGACCGCGGGTTCGGGGGTGCCCGCGAAGACGACCCTCAGCGGGACTGGCCGAACAACGGGTGCGGGCTCGTCTTGACAACCGGCGGCGCGACGTTGGCCCACTCGGCGAGCCGGATCGCCTCGAGTGCCGCCTTCTTGGTCTCGGGGTCCAACCGATCGACGAACAAGATGCCGTCCAGGTGGTCGACCTCGTGCTGGATCGCCCGGCTGAGCATCATCGTGCCGTCGATCGTCAGCGGATCGCCGTACTCGTTCTGGCCGTGCGCGACGACATTGGTCCTGCGCAGGCAGTCGAAGGTGAGGCCGGGGATCGACAGGCAGCCCTCGCCGCCGTCCATCTGCTCATCGTCGGGGAAGTGCAGCACCGGGTTGACCAGGTGGCCAACCACCTCGTCGACGTCGTAGACGAACACTCGTAGGCCAACGCCGATCTGCGGCGCGGCGAGTCCGGCTCCCGGCGCGTCGATCATCGTCTCGGTGAGGTCCTTGACGAGCACCCGCAGCTCCTTGTCGAACGTCGTCACGACGTCGGCCCGGGTGCGCAGGACGGGGTCGCCGATCAGGCGGATGGGACGGGTGGCCACCTCGCCAGTCTAGGTGAGCAGGGCGCTCGACCCGATCGCACCGTGCACGCTGGCCCCGGTCCCGGTGGTCCACAGATGGTGGGGCGCCAAGGTGATCTTCGCGGCGGTGCCCAGGCTTGCGTGGGTCACCGGAGCGGAAGGGTCAGCCGAGCAGGCGGGGGTCCAGCTCGACCCGAACCGGCTCGGCCTTGCGGGCGCTGCGCACCCCGATGGCCACCTTCAGCGCCGTCGCGAGGTGCAGCCCCTGTGCGCGCGGCACCCGGACGAGGGCCCGCTCGTCATCCCCGGCCGGGACCGGTCCGAGGACCTCGCCGAGCTCGAGGGTTGCCAGCAGCTCGGCGACCGCGGCCGCCGGTCCTGTCACGCTGGCCATCCGGGTGGCCGGCGGGAAGCCGAGCGCGGTGCGGTCAGCCAGCTCCCGGCTCGCCGCTCCCGCCGGATCCCATCGGGTCATCGCCTGCACGCCGGCCACCCCCCGGTCCGCAACGACCACCACCCGACCGCCCGCAGCGGCCGGTCTGGCTAGGGCGGCGGCGGCCAGCCAGCGGCGCAGGGTCTCCTCCGCGGCCCGCAGATCGGGTCGGCTCAGCATCGCCCAGCCGTCGAGCAGCAACACGGCGCCGTAGCCGCCGTCGGCGACCGGCTCGGCGCCAGGGGTCGCGATGACCAGCGTCGGCTGCGCCGGCACACCGGCGAGCACCTCGTCACGTCCACTCGTGCGAACGATGATCCCCGGGAAGGCCCGGCCGAGCTCCTCGGCGGTCCGCCGGCTGCCGACAACAGTTGCCCGCAGGGCTCGACCCTCACAGACCGGGCAGTGCCAGTCGCCGGCGAGGTGACCGCACCAACGGCAGCCGGCGACCGAGCCCCGGGCCGAAGTCGCGAGCGGCCCGGCACAGACCGAGCACCTGGCCGGCGTACGGTCACGGGAGCAGGCCAGCGCCGGGACGTAGCCGCGCCGAGGCACTTGCACCAGGACCGGCGCGCCCGCCGCGAGGGCCTCTCGGGCGGCGGCGAAGGCGAGCGCCGGGATTCTGGCGGCCTGGGCCATCGGGTCGCGGGCCAGGTCGTCCTGCGAGGTGCCGTCAACCCGCGGTGCGGTCGCCCGCACGGTCGCCCGGTCGGCCACCAGGGCCTTCGCCCAGCCGGTGTCGAGCAGCACCTGCCCCTCCGCCGTGCGGGCGTGGCCACCGAGCAGCGCTGCGGCACCGGCCAGGTGGGCGCGCAGCACCAGCACCTCGCGGGCGTGGACATAGGGCGCGCGCGGCTCGGCGTGTAGGTCGTCGCCGTCGTCCCACAGCACGACCAGCCCCAGGTCGGCCACCGGCGCGAACGCGGCCGCCCGGGTACCGACAACGGCGCGTACCTGCCCACGCCGGACCGCGAGCCACCGGCGGTAGCGCTCGGCTGGCCCGAGGTCGGCCCGCAGCGCGACATGGGGCACCTCGGTCAGCGCGGCGCTGACCCGGTCGACGTCGCGCGCATCCGGCACGACCACCACGGCGCCCCGGCCGCCGGCGACGCAGGCCTGCACCGCCTTGGCGATCTCCTGCGGCCACGACGGGCCGGGCAGAGCGCACCACACAGCTCGCGGCGCCTTGTCCGCCAGCGCCCCGAGGAACGCCGGTCCGGTCGGGTATCGCTGCCAGGACCCCACCGCAGGCGGTAGGACGTCGGCCGCTGGTTGCCCCGGCAGCTCGGCCTCGACCCGGGCGTGGCGGGGCGGCAGGGCAAGGCGCAAGACGTCGTACAGCGTGCCGGCGGAGCGATCGGCCAGCACCCGGGCCAGCCGGGCTACCTCTGGGTGCAGCACGGACTCCGGGCTGACCAGCGTCTGCAAGGCGGTCAGTGGCTTGTCGTGGTCACTGCCGTCGGCCCGCTCCAGCACGATCCCGCCGACCAGCCGACCGGCAAAGCGCACCCGCACCCGGCAGCCGGCCAGCGGGATGTCCTGCAGGACCGCCGGCACGGCGTAATCGAAAGGTCGGTCCAGGTGGGCCACGCCGGTGTCGACGGCGACCCGGGCAACCGGCTGCCGGACGCTCAGCTCAGCCGCAGCGGCCGGCCGGCCGCGCTGCTCGCTCATCCCGGCGATGCGGCGGTCGATGCGGCGGTCGATGCGATGAGCGACCGGGCATCGGTGCGCGACCCGCCGGGCGAGCCCCGCACCGATGCCGTGTTGAGCACCTGGATCGGGGCTGGACGTGCCGGACCGACCGAGGACAGGGCGGCGCTACTGACCGGCGGCCTTCCGCAGCAACTCGGCGCGGTCGGTGGTCTCCCAGGTGAAGTCGGCCAGCTCACGGCCGAAGTGCCCGTAGGCGGCGGTCTGCGCGTAGATCGGTCGGAGCAGGTCGAGGTCACGGATGATCGCGGCGGGGCGCAGGTCGAACACCTCGGTGACGGCGTCCTGCAGCACACTGTCGTCCACCACGCCGGTGCCGAAGGTGTCGACGAACAGACCGACCGGCTCGGCTTTTCCAATGGCGTAGGCAACCTGCACCTCGCAGCTGGTCGCGAGCCCGGCCGCCACCACGTGCTTGGCGACCCAGCGCATCGCATAGGCCGCGGAACGATCCACCTTAGAGGGGTCCTTGCCGGAGAAAGCACCGCCGCCGTGCCGGGCGTAGCCGCCGTACGTGTCCACGATGATCTTGCGGCCGGTGAGCCCGGCGTCACCCATCGGGCCGCCGATGACGAACTTACCGGTGGGATTGACGAGCAGCCGGTAGCTGTCGGTCTCGATGCCGAGCGCCGCGAGCTCGGGAGCGACCACGTGCTCGGCGATATCGGGGGTGAGCAGGTTGTCGATGTCGATGTCCTCGGCGTGCTGCGAGCTGACCACGACGGTGTCGAGTCGCACCGGCTTGCCGTGCAGGTATTCCACGGTGACCTGGGTCTTGCCGTCGGGCCGCAGGTAGGGGATCACGCCGTCCTTGCGGACCTGGGTCAGCCGCTTGGCGAGCCGGTGCGCCAGGGCGATCGGCAGGGGCATCAGCTCGGGCGTCTGGTCGCATGCGAAGCCGAACATCAGGCCCTGGTCACCGGCGCCCTGACGGTCGAGCGGGTCCTCGACCGAACCATCGACGCGCGCCTCGTAGCCGACGTCGACACCTTGGGCGATGTCGGGGCTCTGCGCGCCGATCGAAACCGAGACGCCGCAACTCGCGCCGTCGAAACCCTTCTTACTGCTGTCGTAGCCGATCTCAAGGATGGTCTCGCGCACGATGCGGGGGATGTCGGCGTACGCCGTTGTTGTGACCTCGCCCGCGATGTGCACCTGGCCAGTCGTGATCATCGTTTCCACCGCGACCCGGCTCGTGTGGTCCTCGGTGAGCAGTGCGTCCAGGATCGCGTCGCTGATCGCGTCGGCGATCTTGTCGGGGTGGCCCTCGGTGACCGACTCGGAGGTGAACAGGCGGCGCGACACTGGCGCTCCTTCAGATCGTGGGATTGGCCTCGAGCTTACCCGCCCGCCCCGACACTCCCGCAGTCCACGGCAGACGCCAGGCGCACCCGCGGGTCGTCCTGCCGGCCGTCGTAGCCGGACCATGCACGACGACCGCGTGGGCGCCGGTCGGCCGCAGCACGGTCGAGATGACGTGGCAGGCCTTGCCTTCGTCGCTGGTGGCTTGGCGTAGCGCGAGGTGGCCGTTGCCGGCGCAGGTGAAGCCATCCCGGTGCCCGACCGGGCCACCGGCGAGCAACGCGAGCGGCCCGTTCGCGCGGTCGACCCGCGACAGGGTGCGTCCGTCGTAGCAACACAGTGCGTGCGACGTGGTCGAGGCGCCGTGGCCGACCTGCAGGACGATCTCCAAGCGCCCGTCGCGGTCGACATCGACGGCGCCGGCCCGGGTCGGCGGCTCGGCTGCTCCGGTGGGCGCGCTGACCAGACGCCACTGCCGGACAGCCACCTGGCGCCGGTCGGGTCGGCCAGGCGGACGGCAGCAGGCCAACCGGCACCATCGACGTCGCCGGCCAACGCGGGGATCCGCCGGGCGGTCGGGGATCCGGCAGCGCCCGGCGCTGCCCCGGCCGTTGCGACCGGGGTCGTCGGCCGTTTCGTGGCAGGCACTGACGTCGGCGACTGGCTGGGCTGACCGTCGGTGCGGTCGACAGGCGGTGCCGTGGAACAGCCGAAAAGGAGCGCCGGGGCCAGGACGGGTCCGGCCCGTCTCAGTCGAGGAGAGGGTCGACCCGCGGCCCGTCGTCGGCCAGGCGGACCGCGACGAGGTCCCAGACCACGTCGGCCAGCGCGTCTTTGGTGCCGAGCGGCACGTCGTACGACGTCCCGTCAGCGCCCAGCACGGTCGCGGCGTTGGCGTCGCCCTCGAAGCCCGTCGGGTGACCGGGTTCGCCGACCTCGTTGACGACCAGCAGATCGCAGCCCTTGATGGCCAGCTTGGCTAGCCCGTGCTCAAGCACGCTGCCGGCATCGTCGCCGGTCTCGGCGGCGAACCCGACGAGGACCTGGCCGGGGCGGCGGGCGACACCGAGTTCGGCGAGCACATCAGGGTTCTCGACCAGCTCGATACTGGCCGTGCGGGCCTTCTTGCGCTTGGTCGCGAGGCGCAGAGCCGGCCGGTGGTCGGCCACGGCGGCTGCCATCACGACCGCATCGGCAGCGACGGCAGCCGCCAGCACGGCGTCGCGCAGTTCGAGTGCGCTGGTGACTCGCACCACGGTGGCGCCGGCCGGGTCGGGCAGCGCGGCGGTCGTGACAAGCACGACCGAGGCGCCCCGGGCGACCGCGGCGCGGGCCAAGGCGTAGCCCTGCTTGCCCGACGACCGGTTGCCGAGGAACCGCACCGGGTCCAGGTGCTCGCGGGTACCCCCGGCGCTGACGACGACCCGCCGGCCGGTCAGGTCCAGGGGCTGGACACCCCGGGCCAGCACCTGGCGGCAGGTCCGGAAGATCTCCACCGGCTCGGGCAACCGGCCACGGCCGGAGTCTGCGCCGGTCAGCCGGCCGACCGCGGGTTCGAGCACGAGCACGTCACGGGAGCGCAGCAGGGCAACGTTGGCCTGGGTGGCGGGGTGCTCCCACATCTCGGTGTGCATGGCCGGCGCCAGCACGACCGGGCAGCGGGCCGTGAGCAGGGTCGAGGTGAGTAGGTCGTCGGCCAACCCGTGCGCCGCCTTGGCCAGCAGGTCGGCGGTGGCCGGGGCAACAACGACGAGATCGGCTGCCTGGCCGATCATGACGTGGGGGACGAGATGGACGTCGTCCCAGGCGCTTGCGGTGACGGGGTGGCCGGACAGCGCCGCCCAGGTAGGAGCACCGACGAACTCCAGCGCGCTGAGCGTGGGGACGACGCGGACGTCGTGACCGGATTCGGTGAGCTGGCGGAGCAGCTCGACCGCCTTGTAGGCCGCGATCCCCCCCGTGACGCCGAGGACGACCTGCGGCCGCGGCAACTAGACCGCCGGGTCGGCGACGTGCTCGTGGTGCAGGAGCCCGGCGTTGATCTCCCGCAGCGCGATCGACAGTGGCTTCTCCTGGACACCGGTCTCGACCAGGGGACCGACGTACTCCAGGAGGCCTTCGCCGAGCTGGGAGTAATAGGCGTTGATCTGGCGGGCCCGCTTCGCTGCGTAGATCACCAGGCTGTACTTGGAGTCGGTCGCTTCGAGCAGCTCGTCGATCGGGGGGTTGGTGATGCCGATCGGGTTCGCGACGGTGCCAGACACGCGTGCTCCAAGGTCTCGGGGCTCCAAAAGCCTTAGGTGATCTCCAGCAAGGCTACCAGCCGGTCGGCCGCGGCTTCGACGTCGTCGTTGACCACGACTGCCTCGAACTCGTGCTCGGCCGCCAACTCACTCCTGGCCAATTCGAGTCGCCGGCGCACGCGCTCCGGGTTCTCGGTGCCTCGGCCGGTCAGCCTGCGCTCGAGCTCGGCGACGCTCGGCGGGGCCAGAAACACCAGGTGCGCCTCAGGCATCACGGTCTTGACCTGCCGCGCCCCCTGCAACTCGATCTCGAGGAGCGCCGGGACACCGCTCGCGAGTCGCTCCAGGACCGGCTGACGGGGCGTGCCATAGGACGCACCGGCATAGCTGGCGTGCTCGAGCAACTCGCCCCGGTCGACCATCCGCGCGTAGGCCGGATTATCGATGAAGTGGTACTCCACACCGTCTGTCTCACCGGGCCGGGGGGGTCGGGTGGTGACGCTGACCGAGAGCCAGACCTGCGGATGCCGGCGGCGGACCGCGGCGATGACCGAACCCTTGCCGACGCCGGACGGACCGGACAGCACGGTGAGGCGGCCGGGCACCTCAGTCGGTCGCGAACGCCCTGAGCAGGGCCTCACGCTGCTTGGCACCAAGGCCCCGGACCCGCCGGGACGGCGAGATCTCAAGGGTCTCCATCAGCTTGGCGGCCCGGACCTTGCCGACGCCCGGCATCGCCTCCAGCACCGCCACGACCTTCATTTTACCGATGACCTCATCGGTGTCGCCGCTGACCAGCACATCAGCCACCGTCGCGCCGCTGGACTTCAGGCGCACCTTCAGCGCCGCCCTGACCCGACGTGCGGCCGCGGCCTTCACCAGGGCGGCGGCGCGCTGCTCGGGGGTCAGGAGCGGCAGGACCACTCTCGGGTCACCTCCAAGCAT
>JAYUMN010000112.1:0-10511 GCA_043762595.1 Frankiales bacterium | reverse complement strand
AGGCCGCGATGGCCCGCACGTCGAACACGGCCACCGGCGTTTCGATCATCGCCCAGATCGGGGTGTCGCCGACGAGCTCGGTCACCGCCCGCAGATGCTCGATGCCGCTGACCTTCGGCACCACGACGGCAGCCGGGCCGGCGGCGGCGGCGGCGCGCAGATCGTCGGCGCCCCAGGGGGTGTCGAGGCCATTGCAGCGGATCGTGAGCTCCCGCCGACCGTAGCTGCCGGAGGCCACCGCGGCGCAGGCCTGGTCCCGGGCGAGCTGCTTGGCATCGGGCGCGACGGCGTCCTCGAGGTCGAAGATGATCGCATCCGCGGGGATGTTCCTGGCCTTGTCGACGGCCCGGCTGTTGGACGACGGCAGGTAGAGCACGGACCGCAGGGGCCTCACAGCCCGTACGCCGCGGCCAGGTCGGCGTCGCGGGCAGCCAGGTCGGTCGCCAGCTGGACGACCACCCGGCACTGTTTCACCGACGCGTCATCCTGCATCTTGCCGTCGATCATCACGGCGCCGGTGCCGTCACCCATCTGCTCGATGACGCGCTTGGCCCAGGCAACCTCGGCCGGGTCGGGGGAGAAGACCCTCTTGGCGATGTCGATCTGCACCGGGTGCAGCGACCACGCGCCGACGCAGCCGAGCAAGTAGGCGTTGCGGAACTGGTCCTCGCAGGCCAGCACGTCCTTGATGTCGCCGAACGGCCCGTAGTAGGCGTAGATGCCGTGCATGGCGCAGGCGTCGACCATCCGGGCGACGGTGTAGTGCCATAGATCCTGCTGGTAGGTCTGCCGCTCCTGGTCACCGTCGGCGTCCTGCCGGACGAGGTAGCCGGGGTGGCCGCCGCCGACCCGGGTGGTCTTCATCCGGCGGTCGGCGGCCAGGTCGGCCGGACCGAGCGAGATGCCCTGCATGCGGGGGCTCGCCCCGCAGATCTCCTCGACGCTCGCCACGCCGCGGGCCGTCTCGAGGATGGCGTGCACCTGGATCGGGCGGCGGATCCTGGCCTTGGCCTCGAGCTGGGCCAGCAGCCGGTCGACGTAGTGGATGTCCTCGGGCCCCTCGACCTTCGGCACCATGATGACGTCGAGGCGGTTGCCGATTTCGGTGACCAGCGTCGTCAGGTCATCCAGGGCCCAGGGGCTGTCGAGGGAGTTGATGCGGGTCCAGAGCTGGGCGTCACCGAGCTCGGCGGTCCGGCCCACCTGGACGAGGCCGAATCGCGCCGCCTGCTTGTTGGCTGCCTGGACGGCGTCCTCGAGGTTGCCGAGCAGCACGTCGACCTTGCCGGCCAGCTCTGGGATCTTGGCCACCATCTTGGCGTTGCTCGGGTCGAAGAAATGCAACATCCGGGACGGTCGCCACGGGATCTCCCGGAGCGGCTCGGGGGCACCGACGGCCAGCGGGCGGAAGAAGTCCTTGGCACTACGCATGACCGGCAGGTTAGAACGTCCGCAGGACCGGTGCGTGTGCAACTAGTCTCGGGCGATGACCACAGCGTTGACCGCAGGTGAACTTCAGGCCTGGCGGATCTTCCTGCGGGCGCACGCCCAGGTCACCCGGAGCTTGGAGGCTGAGCTGGTCGCCGAGCACGACCTGCCGCTGCCGTCGTACGACGTGCTGGTGCAGCTGTCGGAATCGCCGGACCGCCGGCTGCGGATGACCGAGCTGGCCGACCGGGTCCTGCTCAGCCGGTCCGGGCTCACCAGACTCGTCGACCGGCTGGCCCGGGAAGGCCTGGTCGAGCGCCAGTCGTGCCCGAGCGACGCCCGGGGCACCCTGGCGGCGCTCACCGAGACCGGTCTGCAGCGCCTGCGGGACGCCTGGCCGACGCATCTGCGGGGAGTGGCGGAGCACGTCACCGGCAAGCTCACCGCCGACGAAGTCACGCAGCTGACGTCACTGCTGGCCAAGCTGGTGGTCGAGGGGCGCAGCCCGGTCGAGGGCAGCTGCGGCGGCGCTCGCTGAGCCCAGCCCGGCGGGCCGTCGTCCGGGACGCCATCGGCATCGGCCTCGGCGTCGGCGCCTACGGCATCTCCTTCGGCGCGGTCGCCACCACCGCCGGGCTGTCGGTGCTGCAGGCCTGCGCACTGTCGCTGCTGGTGTTCACCGGCGCGTCCCAGTTCGCCCTCGTCGGCGTGCTCGGCGCCGGTGGCACGGTGCTCGCCGGCGTCGCGTCCGCCCTGCTGCTCGGCAGCCGCAACGCGCTGTACGCCGTGCGGCTGGCCGATCTGCTGCGGCTGCGTGGCCCCCGGCGGGCGCTGGCCGCCCACCTCACGATCGACGAGACGATGGCGATGGCGGCGGGTGCGCCGCCGGGGCTGACCGGCTTCGCGTTCTGGGCCACCGCCGCCTCGGTCTACCTGCTGTGGAACCTCGCGACCCTGCTCGGCGCCGTCGCCGGCCAGGTCATCGACACCCGCGCGTTCGGACTCGACGCCGCGGTCGGGGCTGGTTTCCTCGCGCTGGTGCGACTGCAGGTACACGAGCGCGCCGCCGCCGGGGTGGCCGTCGGCGGCGCGTTGCTCGCGGCCGGCGCGGTCCCGTTCGCCCCGCCCGGGGTGCCGGTGCTGCTCGCCGCCCTCGCGGTCGTGCCGGCCGTCGTCCGGACCCGCCGGTGACCTGGCTGGCCATCGCGCTGACCGCGCTGGGCTGCCTCGCGTTCAAGGCGGCCGGTTGGCTGCTGCCTCCGGCGGCCCTGGACCGTCCCGCCGTACGCCGGGGCGCGGAGTTGCTGCCGGTCGCACTGCTCGCCGCGCTGGTGGTGGTGCAGGCCTTCGGGGCCCGGCGGGCGCTCGTGCTCGACGCCCGCGCAGTCGGGCTCGCCGCCGGCGCCGTGGCGCTGCTGCTGCGGGCGCCGTTCCTCGTGGTGGTGCTGGTCGCCGCCACGACCGCCGCGGTCCTGCGGGCGTTGTAGCGCCTCAGCCGGCTTCGACCTCGCCGGCGAACGGCTCATTGAGGCCACCGCTGCCGACGCTCTGCTCCTCGGTCCGGCCGGCCCGGCGCTTCTTGCGCTCGGCCCGCCGCTCGCGCTCCTCGCGCTTCTCCCGGGCCTGCCGGTCGTAGAGCACCTCGCCGGCCCCCTCGGTGGTCCGGGCGACGACCTCCTCGGTCAGCTCGCGCAACTGATCGCGCAGGTAGTCCCGCGTTGCGACCTCGCCGAGTGAGTGGCGCAAGGCAGCGACCTCGCGGGTGAGGTAGTCGACATCGGCCTTCAACCGGGCGTTCTCGTCCCGGTCCTCGTCCTGGGTGATCCGGTCGCGATCGGCCTGGCGGTTCTGCGCCAACAGGATCAGCGGTGCGGCGTACGACGCCTGCAGCGACAGGATCAACGTGAGCAATGTGTAGTTGGTGGCTTTGGGGTCGAACTGCAGGCCCGGCGCCAGCACGGTGTTCCAGCCCAGCCAGAGGACCACGAACAGTGTCAGGTAGACCAGGAAGCGGGCCGTCCCCAGATAGCGGGCGATCGCCTCGGAGAACCGGCCGAACGCTTCGGGGTCGTAGTGGGGGCGGGGGACCAGCGCCCGGCGCGACTCGACGGGCGTGTCGAGCCGGGGCCGGCGGCGCTCAGCCACGGACCCGGCGGCGACCGTCACGCCAGTTGTCCGGCAGTAGGTGGTCCAGCACATCGTCGACGGTCACCGCGCCGAGCAGCCGCTGCTCGCTGTCGACGACCGGCACCGCAATGAGGTTGTAGGAGGCCAGGTGGCGGGTCACGTCGTGCAGCGGACATTCCGGGGCGAGCGGGTCGATGCCGGTGTCCACGACAGCGGAGATGAGCGAGCTCGGTGGTTCACGCAGCAGCCGTTGGAAATGCGCGGTGCCGAGATACCGCCCGGTCGGGGTTTCGTACGGCGGGCGGACGACGTAGACCTGGGCGGCCAGGCTCGGCGGCAGATCGTCGTGCCGGATCCGGGCGAGCGCCTCGGCGACGGTCGTGTTGGGCGGCAGGATGACCGGTTCGCTGGTCATCAGACCACCCGCGGTGTCGTCGCTGTAGACGAGCAGCTGGCGGACCGGCGCGGCCTCGTCGGGCTCCATCAGCCCGAGGAGCCGCTCGGCGTCGGCCGGCTGCATCTCGCCCAGCAGATCGGCCGCGTCGTCGGGCGACATCGCCTCGAGGACGTCGGCGGCCCGCTCGTCCTCGAGCCCGGCGAGCAGCTCGACCTGCTCGTCCTCGTGCATCTCCTCGAGGACGTCGGCGAGCCGTTCGTCGTCGAGCGCCGCCGCGATCTCCGCCCGGCGCTTGCTGGACAGGTCGTGCATGACGCCGGCGAGGTCGGCGGGGCGGAGCTTTTCGAACACCGCGAGCAGGTTGGCGGCGCCCTGGCCGTCTTCGGGGAGGGTGAAACCGCTGACCTCGTCCCAGGCGAGCTGGAGCAGCTCGCCACGCCGCCGGCTGCGCAGGCCACCGGTCGCCAGCCGGACCGCGACCCGGGTCAGCAGCCAGTCGGTGCGGGTCTGTTCCATCGCGACGTCGACCACCGTGGCGGGCCGGTCGGTCTCGAGCACCATGGCGCTGCGGTCGAGCAGCTCGGCCAGCACCAGGGTCTCGCCCGGCCGTTTGTCGAACTGCTTCAGGCTGACCGTGCCGGTGGTCAGCACGACCGCATCGGGGTCGATGTCCTTAACCCGGCCGATCGGGACGAAGATCCGCCGGCGGGCGGCGATCTCGACCGCGAGGCCGAGCACCCGGGGGGCGTCGCGGCCGATCCGAAGCGCGGCCACGACATCGCGGACCCGGCCGACCTGGTCGCCGTTGGGATCGAACACGGCCAGGCCGGCGAGGCGCGCGACAAAGACGCGGGTGCCGGTGCTCACCGGACCGAGGCTACCGCCGCAGGTGCGGCATCATCGGCTCTTCGCAGCCGCCTGGAGGACATCATGACCGTGCCCGACGGCGCCCGTTTTCCACCGACCCTGGGCTACCAGGTCGTCGACGTGTTCACCGGTACGGCGTACGCGGGCAACCCGCTGGCAGTGGTGCTCGACGCCGATGAGCTGTCGACGGGGCAGCTGCAGGCCCTTGCCAGTGAGTTCAACCTGTCCGAGACGGCCTTTCCGATGGTGGCGACTGACGGGGCGGATTATCGGTTGCGCATCTTCACGCCGGCGGTGGAGCTGCCCTTCGCGGGTCACCCGTCGGTCGGGGCGGCCTGGCTCCTGCATTCCCTCGGCCGGCTCCCGGCCGGGGATGTTGTCCAGTCCTGCGGGGCCGGTCGGTTCGCGGTGACGGTCACTGCGGACGGTGCGACGTTGACCGGCGGCCCACCGTCCTGGGGTGACGGGCTCGACCCGGGGCCGCTGCTCGACGCCGTCGGCCTGACTGCGGCGGATCTCGTCGGGGTCGCGCCCCGCTGGTGCGGCGCCGGACTCGACTTCGGCTACCTGCTGGTGCATCCGGTCGCCGTGGCTTTGGCCCGGCCCGACATGGCCCGGCTCGCCGCCCTCGGCGGGGCAGGGGTCTCGGTGACGGCCTGGGACGGCCATTCGGCCCGCAGCCGGGTCTTCGCCGGCGGGGTGGGGGTCGCCGAGGACCCGGCGACCGGTTCGGCGGCGCTCGGCCTCGGCGTGCTGTTGGCCGTCAGCGGGCTGCTGCCCGCCGGCGGCACGGCCTACGACGTCGTGCAGGGCGTCGAGCTGGGCCGGCCGTCCCGGCTCTCGTGCACCGTCGAGGTGGCCGGCGGCCGGCCGGTCCGGACGACCGTGCACGGTCAGGTCGTCCCGGTAGCCCGCGGCGAGATCCGCTCCCCGCCGCCCGCCAGCCCCCCCCGCCGATCCTGACGATGCGGTCGGCGACACGCCGATGGGGCGACCAGATCGTCAGGATCGCGCCGATTCTGGGGGTGGACCCACGCCGTGAGTCCGGCGTCAGGGCCAGGCCAGCTGGAGATCGTCGGTCGGCGCTATCACCGCACCGGTCGGCACCAGCCGCAGCAGCACCGACTCGCGCGCCCAGCGCTGCAGCTGAGCCTCGCCGTCGGGCGCGTTCAGCCGCTTGGCCCGCAGCAACGGCGCGATCTCGGCCCAGTCGGCGGTGCCGGGGAGCAGCGGCTCGAGCCGGGCGACCCAGGTGAGCGGCTGATCCGACGTGGCCCGCCCGGGCGTGACCACCTGGGCGCGACCGCCGGTCAGGTCCCCAGGCAGGGGCTGCTCGAGCCCACCCGTCACGACGTACGCCGCACCGTCGTGCCACAGATGCCACAGCGGTCGCGGCCGGTCGCCGGGCAGCTCGACCCAGATGAGGCCGGCCCGGCGGGTGGCATCAACGATCCGGGCCAAGGAGGTCACCCTGGCATCATGGTGCGGTGAGCGCCGACACCACCGCACGGCCGTCGGCGCCCGGCGTCGTGCGCCCGCCGACCCGCGACCTCGGGGTCCTAGTGGTCGCGTTGCTGGCTGTGTCGACGAGCGGACCGCTCATCGCGGCGACCGCCGTACCGGCCCTCGCGATCGCCTTCTGGCGCAACGCGATGGCCAGCGTCGTATTAGCACCGGTGCTGCTGCTTCGCCGGCGGGCCGAGTTGCGGTCGCTCGACCGCCGCGAACGCGGGCTGGCCCTGGTCGCCGGACTGCTGCTCGCCCTGCACTTCGCCACCTGGATCCCGGCCCTGTCGTACACGAGCGTGGCGAGCGCCACTGCCCTAGTCGCCACCCAGCCGGTGTGGTCGGCGCTGATCGCCAAGCTGCGCGGCGAGCCGGTCGGCAGGCGGGTGTGGACCGGCATCGCGGTGGCCATGGCCGGGGCGCTGCTGCTCACCGGCGCCGACCTTCAGGTGTCCGGTCGTGCCCTGTTCGGTGACGGGCTCGCGGTCGTCGGCGGGGCCTTCGCCGCGATGTACATGACCGCCGGCAGCGAGGTGCGGCGCAGCGTCACGACCACGACGTACACGGCGCTCTGCTACACCACCACCGCCCTGCTGCTGCTGGTTGGCTGCCTCGTCGGGGGCCAGTCGCTGCACGGCTACGCCGACGTCGACTGGCTCAAGCTCATCGCGCTCACCGCCGGCGCCCAGTTGCTCGGGCATTCGCTGTTCAACGTGGTGCTCAAGACGACCAGCCCGACGGTTGTGAGCTTGTCGATCCTGTTCGAGATCCCTGGCGCGGCGCTGATCGCCGCGCTGTTCGTGAAGGGCCAGCACGTCCCGCTGCTGGCGATCCCGGCCGCTGCGCTGCTCGTCACCGGGCTGGCGCTGGTCATCCGGGCCGGTGGCCGCGCCACCGAGCCCAGCGTCCCGGTCGAGTGAGCATGGTCCGCGCCGCCGGCACAGGGTTCGGCCGTCGGTCTTGCTAGGTCCCGTGATGCTGTGGCCCCTGGTCCCCCTTTCTGAGTAAAACGTCCGGTGTTCGACGCGTGAAGTGGTCGGGGACGGCCCGCAGGAGCGTGACCGGGGCCACACAGCTCGGCTGGGCGACACCCCGACCCCGGTGGGATACTCGCCGACGGAATGACCACCCGGCGCGGTGCGCCGCCGTACCTGGGAGCACATATGGGACGCCTGGCAGCCACTGAGGGACTCACCGACATCCAGCGGGAGATCCTGTCCACCGTCCGCAGCTTCGTGGACAAGGAGATCCTGCCCTACGCAACCGATCTCGAGCATAAGGATGAATTCCCCGAGGCCATCGTCGAGGGGATGAAGGAGATGGGCCTGTTCGGCCTGATGATCCCTGAGGAGTACGGCGGGCTCGGTGAGTCGCTGCTGACCTATGCCCTGGTGGTCGAGGAGATCGCCCGCGGCTGGATGAGCGTTTCGGGCGTCATCAACACGCACTTCATCGTCGCCTACATGATCAAGCAGCACGGCTCGGAGGAGCAGAAAAATCGGCTCCTGCCGCTGATGGCGGCGGGGGAGAAGCGCGGGGCGTTCTCGATGAGCGAGCCGGGCTGCGGGTCCGACGTCGCGGCCATCACAAGCAAGGCGGTCCGGGACGGCGAGGACTACGTGCTGAACGGCCAGAAGATGTGGCTGACCAACGGCGGCCGTTCGAGCATCGTGGCGACCCTGGTCAAGACCGACGAGGGCGGCAGTTCGGTCTACAAGAACATGGCGACGTTCCTGCTGGAGAAGGAGCCCGGTTTCGGCACCCAGAACGGCCTCACCATCCCCGGCAAGCTGGAGAAAATGGGCTACAAGGGCGTCGAGACGACCGAGATGATCATGGAGGACGTCCGGGTGCCGGCGTCCACGATGCTCGGTGGTGAGGCCGGTCGCGGCCAGGGGTTCTACCAGATGATGGATGGTGTGGAGGTCGGCCGGGTCAACGTCGCGGCCCGCGCGTGCGGCATCTCGATCCGCGCCTTCGAGCTCGCGATCGCCTACGCCCAGCAGCGGGTCACCTTCGGCAAGCCGATCGCCCAGCACCAGGCGATTCAGTTCAAGCTCGCCGAGATGGCCACCAAGGTCGAGGCCTCGCACGCCCTGATGGTCAACGCCGCCCGGCTCAAAGACGCCGGCAAGCGCAACGACGTCGAGGCCGGCATGGCCAAGCTGCTCGGCAGCGAGTACTGCTCCGAGGTCGTCCAGGAGTCGTTCCGGATCCACGGCGGCTACGGCTACTCCAAGGAGTACGAGATCGAGCGGCTGATGCGCGAAGCGCCGTTCCTGCTCATCGGCGAGGGCACCAGCGAGATCCAGAAGACGATCATCAGCCGCGGCCTGCTCAAGGACTACCAGCTCAAGACCTGAGCTGGCGTGCAGGGCAGGATCTGGGTGTGCCCATCGATCCGGACAGCCTGCTGCTGCTGGTGGAGGCGCACTTGTTGAGCGTCTTCGGCCAGGACAGCGGCCGGGCCGGCGTGTCGTTCCTGGGCACCGAACGGATCGATGTCCTGCGGTTCGGTCCGGATCCGGCTGGGCTAGTCCGCTATGGCTCGTTGGGCATGTCCCGGCACCCGATGGGCGACCCCGGGGCCGAACTGGTGCTGCAGACGGGCCCGCGGGCCGAGCTGCTGTTCTCGGTCAGCTCCCCGCAAGACACCGTGCTGCGCCGGCTCGCCGTGCTGGCGGCGAGCCCGTCGGTCGAGGGGGTTGTCATCGCGCCGGGCGCGGGGCTCGACCTGGGCGAACCGTTGTGGGACGGGGCCCGCTTCACCGCTGTGCTGGTCGGCGAGCCGGGTGGGCTCGTGCCCGATCTCACCCTGGACGGCGATGAGCCGGTGCGCTTCCTGCCGCTGCTGCCGATGACCCCGTCGGAAGCAGCCTGGAAGCGGGTGCACGGCGCGCAGGCCCTCGAGCTGCGCTGGCTCGAGGCCGGCACCGACCTACGCGACCCGGGCCGGGCGCAGGCGCCACTGGACAAGCCATGACGACGCTGGCCGGCCGCTTCCGGGCGCAGGCCGAGCAGTGCGGGCTGCACGGCTCACCGCTGACCGAGGCGCTGTTGTCCGGTGCGGCAGACGATCTCGAGGCCGGTGGGCCGGCGGCCGAACTGCTCGAGCCACTGGCCACCGAGCCACCTGGCTCGGTGCCCTCGCTGCGCTTCGCTGGCGCCTTACACCGGTTGGTCCTGGAGCGGCGCGCGCCGGCCCTCGCCCTGCACTATCCGAGCGTGGGCGGCACCGCGCCGGTCCGTGACCTGTGGCCAACGGCCCGGCGCTCGGTCCACGAGCACCTGGCCGCCCTGCGCGAGCTGGTGTGCCGGCCGGTGCAGACCAACGAGGTGGGGCGCAGTGCCGCGCTGTACGGCGGGCTGCTGCATGTCGCGGCCGAGACCGGTCTGCCGGTGCGGTTGCTCGAGGTCGGTGCAAGCGCCGGGCTCAACTTGCTGGTCGACCACTTCGCTTACCGGATCGGCGATGTCGTCCTCGGTGACCCCGCTTCGCCGGTCGTGCTGGACCAGCCCTGGCGGGGCCCGCACCCGGTCGGCAGCGCCCTGGTGGTCGACCGTCGGGGCTGCGACCTGGCGCCGGTCGACCCGCTGAGCACCGACGGTCGGCTGACGCTCACGTCGTACGTCTGGGCGGATCAGCTCGGTCGGCTGGAACGTCTCCGGGGAGCGTTCCGGGTCGCGGCCCGGGTGCCGGTACAGGTCGAGAACAACACCGGGGCAACCTTTCTCGAGCGCGAGCTGGCCGAGCCCCGGCCCGGGGTGGCGACGGTGGTCTGGCACAGCGTCGTGCGGCAGTACCTCACGACGGACGAGCGCGACCGGGTCGACAAAGTGCTCGCGGCCGCGGGGGCCCGCGCCGACGACGCATCCCCGCTGCACCGCCTGACGATGGAGCCGGAGCCGGAGCGGGTCGGGCAGGGGTCGTTCGAGTTCCACCTCGAGCTCACGTCGTGGCCGGGTGGCGGTTCGCGGATCCTCGCCGTCTGTCAGGGCCACGGCCCACCGATCCGGTGGCGCTAGCGTCGCCGGTCCACCTCGACCCAGGGAGCAACGACGTGCAGTTCGGCCGGTACTACGAGGAGTTCGAGGTCGGTGCGCTCTACCAGCACTGGCCGGGCAAGACCGTCACCGAGTACGACGACCACCTGTTCTGCCTGCTCACGATGAACCACCACCCGCT